>NZ_CP075338.1:3333535-3636584 GCF_023278365.1 Epilithonimonas zeae
AAATAATCAAAGTTGTGGAATCTGATGTAGATGTTCAGGAAGAAGCTTATGATTCGAAAGATTCGGTTTGTGTGAATTCTGATTTCTTGAATGGTCTTAATTATAATGATGCGAAAGCAAAAATCATTGCTGAAATCGAAAATAAAGGAATTGGTCACGGTACTACGAATTACAGACAGCGTGATGCGATTTTCTCAAGACAAAGATATTGGGGCGAGCCGGTTCCTATATATTATAAGGATGGAATGCCGTACACATTACCAAATTCTGCTTTGCCTTTGGAATTGCCTGAGGTTGAAAAATATTTGCCAACTGAAGATGGAGACCCACCATTAGGAAATGCAAAAACATTTGCTTGGGACGAATCGAACCAAAAAGTGGTTGATACAGATTTGATTGATAACAAAACCGTTTTCCCATTAGAATTATCCACAATGCCGGGTTGGGCGGGAAGTTCTTGGTATTTCCTAAGATATATGGACCCGAATGATGATGAGGTTTTTGCTAAAAAAGAACTGTCAGATTATTGGGGTCAAGTTGATTTGTATATTGGCGGAAGTGAGCACGCAACAGGGCACTTGTTATATTCTCGTTTTTGGAATATGTTCTTAAAAGATAGAGGTTATATTGAACAAAACGAACCTTTCCAAAAGTTGATTAATCAAGGGATGATTTTGGGGATGAGTGCTTTAATTCATAGAATTGACGGAACAAATAAAATTGTTTCAAAAAATCTAGCAAGTGAATATCAAACTCAAAAAATTCCTGTTGATATTTCTATGTTGATTGGAACAACTGATGAAATTGATGTTGAAAAACTTAGAGTTTGGCGACCAGAATTTAATAATGCTGAATTTATTCTTGAAGATGGAAAATTAATTACCGAAAGGGAAGTAGAAAAAATGTCCAAGTCTAAATACAATGTTGTAAATCCTGATGACATCTGTAACGAATATGGAGCAGATGGATTAAGATTGTATGAAATGTTCCTTGGTCCATTAGAACAGTCTAAGCCTTGGAACACGCAAGGTTTAAGTGGAGTTTACGGCTTCCTGAAAAAATTCTGGAATCTTTACTTTGACGGAGATAATTTTTCTGTTTCAGAGGAAGAGCCAACAAAAGAAGAATATAAAGTTCTGCATACCTTAATCAAGAAAGTGGTTTACGATATTGAGAATTTCTCTTTCAATACTTCTGTATCATCTTTTATGATTGCTGTGAACGAATTGCAGAAATTAAAATGTAATAAACGCAATATTTTGCAACCTTTAGCTGTTATTATCTCACCATATGCGCCACATATTTGCGAAGAGGTATGGAATTTGCTGGGAAATAATGCTTCTATTGAATTTGAACCGTTTCCAACTCTTGATGAAAGCTATCTGATTGAAGATGAGATAGATTATCCGGTAAGCTTCAATGGTAAGATGAAATTTAAAATCAAATTGGCTGCTGATTTAGGAAAAGAAGAAGTTGAGAAAATAATGATGGAGAATGATGATGTAAAAAGATTCTTAGGAGATAAATCAGTTAAAAATTTCATCTTCGTTCCAAAGAAAATCATTAATATTGTTATATGATTTTGGAATTCTTTAAGAAACGTTAAGAAAAATTGTTATTCTATACATTGGAATTTATTGAAATTAAAATCGTAATTAATGCAAGTCAATTTTATATATCTTCCATTAATGTTTCTAAAAGAGATAATGATTTCATAAAAACAAGGTTTTAATTTAATTAATAATTAAATAAAGCGGTTTTAGTAGATAAAAAAATTACAAGTCAAACGGAAAATAATTTTGCATTTTCCAAATATTTGACTTTATTTTACACGATAAAATTTAACAATTATAATTTAGTTTTAATATGGAAATGAATGTTTCAAACACAGATGAGCAAGTAGTTGCTAAGAAAAAAGGAGGACTTAATCCTGCGGTAATTATTCCTATTTTATTAGTGATAGGTATTGCCATTTATTTATTTGTTTGTGGTAACCCGTCAAACTTTACTGCTGACCCTCGTATTGATGGAGTAGCTTCTGTTGCTTTTGCAGATATCGAAAGTAAGGAATTACACCCACACGGTTTAGGAATGGTTTATATGGGTGGATTTATCGTACCAATCCTTATTACATTCATGATCACGGTTATTGTATTTGCTATCGAGCGTGCATTCGTTTTGAGCAAAGCGGCTGGAAATGGTAGCGTAGATAACTTCGTTTTAAAAATCAGAAGTTTGCTAAACCAAAACAAAGTTGACGAAGCTCTTGAAGAGTGTGACAGACAACAAGGATCTGTAGGTAATGTTGTGAAAGAAGGTCTTACGACTTACAAAGCATTAGCAAAAGATACTACACTAGACAAAGAACAAAAAATGGCTGCGCTTACAAAAGCAATCGAAGAAGCTACTACGCTTGAAATGCCAATGTTGGAGAAAAACATGATGATCCTTTCTACACTAGGTACAGTTGCAACTTTGGTAGCACTACTTGGAACGGTAATCGGGATGATTAGAGCGTTTGCTGCTTTAGGTGGTGGAGGTGGAACTCCTGATGCTGCTGCATTATCAATCGGTATTTCTGAGGCCTTGATGAACACAGCTTTGGGTATTGGTACTTCTGCAATCGCAATTATTCTTTATAACTTCTTTACGTCTAAAATTGACGGATTGACTTACAAGATCGATGAGATCTCTATGAGCATCCAACAGTCTTTTGCTGAATTTCACTAAGAAATAAAGCAACAAGGGAAAATGTAATTTTGCATTTTCAAAATTCATAAATTAGTTAAACAAAGACATTTATAATAATGGCGAGAATTAAACCAAAAAGACATGGAGTAGTTACGGACATGACCGCGATGTGTGATGTTGCGTTCCTACTACTTACATTCTTTATATTAACCACACAGTTCAAAAAACCTGATGTGGAGCAAATAAAACCGCCTTCTTCTATATCAGAGAAATTGCTTCCTGATGCAAGTCTTATGACAATAAATGTTACTCAAGCTGGTACATTCTATTTTCAACCTGTTGAAAACGGGACAGAAAGAATTCAGCTTCTTGATAAAATGGGTCAGAAATACGGAATGAGTTTCACTAACCCAGAAAAAGTAGCATTTACAAAAGTACAAGCGGTAGGAGTACCAATGGGACAGCTAAAAAGTTATTTGAATCTTCCTGAAGATCAGCAAAAAGCTTTCAAAGCAACTACAGGTATTCCAATGGATAGTACAAATAAACAATTGATTGATTGGGTACAGCAAAGTTTAGCCGTTAATCCTAATTACAAGTTAGCGATTAAAGGTGACGTAACTACAAAGTATCCAAAAGTGAAAAGTTTATTTGAAGGTTTAAGAGATATTGATTTTCTTAAATTTTGGTTGATCACATCACAAGAAAAATCTAATTAATTCTATTAGAAATGGCAGAAGTTCAAGTAAAAGAGGATAGCGGGAAAGGCGGCAAGGTCCGTTCGAAGAAACAGAACACCCGCGTAGATATGACGCCGATGGTAGATTTAGGTTTTCTTTTGATTACATTCTTTATGTTTACAACAACATTTAGTAAACCTAATGTAATGGATCTTGGTCTTCCGGCGAAACCAAAGGAAAACCAAAAACCACCTGATACAGAAATCAAATTGAATAATTCAATTTCTATCATCATAGGTAAGGATAACAAGATTTTTTATCATCAACAAGATCAGGCTGGTCTTAATGAGCAAACACTTGTTGAAACTAACTTCGATAGAGAAGGCATTACGAAAGTAATTGAGAGAGCAAAAGCTGGAGCATCTGATAAAGACAAATTCACAGTAATTATCAAGCCAACAGACGATGCAGTATATAAAAACTTTGTAGACATTCTAGATGAGATGGCTGTTACCAAAAACGAAAGATATGGGGTTACCGATATCAAACCTTGGGAATTAGCAATCTACAAAAAGAAAGTAGGAGAATAATCCACTACAAGTATTACATTTAATAATATTAAAATGGCAGAAGATAATTTGAATTACAATCCAACTTTGGATGAGATTGTATTCGAAAATAGAAATAAAGTATATGGAGCCTATGATCTTAGGACTGCATATCCTAAAATGCTGACAAAATCTTTCCTAATTGGTACTGCTTTTTTCCTAGCTCTTGCAGTTTCTCCACTTGTATATCTTAAGATTCAGCAAATGAATGCTAAGGATAAAGTGGAAGTAGAAGCGAAGTTGGTTGATATTTTGGAGGAAGAGCCAATCATCGAGCAACCTAAAGAAGAAGAGCCACCTCCACCACCTCCACCAAAAGAAGAGGAAAAGCAAGAGGTAATTCAGAACGTTGTTCCGGAACCTAAAAAAGCACCTAAAATTGAAACACCACCGCCGCCAATTACAAAACAATTGGAAACTACGACGGGGCTTCAAAACCAGGAAGGTGTAAAAACTCCGGTTTATGCACCACCTCCACCACCAGTAACAGGTAAAGGAGTTGCAGCTGAGGTAAAACCAGTGACGAATGAGGTTTATGAATCTGTAGATCAAAATGCAGAATTCCCAGGTGGAACAAACTCATTTAGATCTAAATTCCAAAATAACTTTGACGCTAGTAATTTGGAAGGTGAAGGTACTTTGAAAACTGAGATTACTTTCGTTGTAGAAAAGGACGGATCTTTAACTCAGGTTAAAGCAACTGGACCAAATTCAGATTTCAATAGAGAAGCTGAATCTACAGTAAAAGGAATTAAAACAAAATGGACTCCAGGTAAAGTTAACGGACAGCCTGTAAGATCTAGATTTAGATTCCCAGTTACGATGAACTTCCAATAAGGATTTAATTTGTAACATATTATATAAAAGAGAAGTTTTTATAACTTCTCTTTTTTTATTAGATTTGTCTTATGTTTAATTGGCTTTCTTTGATAACCGGACTTTTCTACATTGTTTTAGGAATTGTTGTTATCGTATATAAATTCTTCATCGTTATTTTGGAACCTAATGTGGCTTATCCATTAGGCGGATTGCTTATGGCTTACGGAATCTTTCGTATAGTAAGAGCTATCATTTCATTAAAAAATAATCAATAGAAATGAAAAAAATCTTTTTCCTGCTCGTAGCAACTTTTGCTATTGCTATTTCGTGTTCCAAAGAGAAACCGAAAGAAATTGATACACCTAACAAAGGTGAAATAACGATAGAGACCGATGAGTCTTTTAAAAGTGTGATAGAAGCTTTGACAGAAAGATATATGGCACTTAATCCTGATACAAAAATCAATGTTGTTATCAAAAAAGAGGATTTTGGGTTATTGGATTTGTTGGATAGAAAAGCAAGAGTTGTTGTGATGTCCAGAGAGCTTTCTGTTAAGGAAAAAGAAGCTTATGATAAAAAAATAGATTTGCCCTGGCTTCCAGGTAAATTTGCAGCTGATGCAGTGCTTTTTGTCGTTCCAAAAGATTCACCATTGGAGTCTATATCTATGGATGAGATTTCTAATGAACTTTCATCAGACAAAAAAAGGCTAATATTTGATGGAACCAATTCAAGCAATCTCAATTTTATTGCTCAAAAATTTAAAAAGAATCCGGGAGATCTTAAGTTTTCTATCATCAACGGAAATGAAAATGTAGCGGAACAATTGAAGAATTATCCGGATAAAATTGGTGTGATTAGTTATAACACAATCAGTAGGCCTTTTGGAGAAGAAGCAACAAAACTGAGGAATGAATTAAAAGTTCTTAAAGTTGTTAAAGACAATAAAGCCTATGAAGTTTCTTCTGAAAATCTGAAAGATATGACTTATCCTTTTACCAGAGTTTTGTATTTCTTAAGCAACGAAGCTTACTATGGATTAGGGAATGGTTTTATCAGATTTTCTTGTCAGCAATTGGGACAGATTGTTGTTGAAAAAGAAGGACTTCAGCCCTACAATATCTTCAGAAGAGAAGTTCAGATGAGATGATTTAATTTTTAATATTTATTTAACAGAAGATTTAAATTTAATTATCTATTTTGGTCTAAATATTGACATTAAAACCAGAATTTTACAGTTACGAAAAAAAATGAAAAAAGAGAATATAATGAATTTATCAAAAAAAATTGCTGTAACAGCAGCAGTCGGCTTTTTTACTAGTTTTAGTTTTGCACAATCTGTTCAGGACGGGATTAACTTTGTAGATAGCCAAAAATATGCGAAAGCAAAACAAAACTACACAGATCTTATCAATCAAAATCCTAAAGATGCGAATAACTATTTCTATTTAGGTAATACATATTTAACTCAATTCGACCCTAATTTTGATTTAGCAAAAGAAAGCTTTGACAAAGGTCTGGCAGCTGATCCAAAAAGTTATTTGAACAAATTAGGCTTGGCTTCTGTGAAATTAGGTAAAGGAGACAAGTCTGCTATCACGGAAATTCAGCAGATTGTAAAAGATTCTAAAGAAAAAGATGCAGAAGTTCTTTTCAGAGCTGGTGAAGCATTGACATTATTTGAAAAATACAGTGCACCGGATTTAGCAATAACGTTCTTGAACAAAGCTGTTGAAAGAGCTCAAAAAGCTGGTGTTCCTGCTAATTACTATTATTCTTTGGGTGATGCTTACAGAATTAAAAAAGACCCGGGAAATGCAATGACTGCTTATGATAAAGCAGAAGCTGTTGCTAAAAATAAAGCTTCGGTTTATACAAGAAAAGGAACACTTTGGATTGCTGCTCAACAATGGCAACAAGCTAAAACTAATATTGATAAAGCGATTGCTGTAGATCCAACTTATGCGCCGGCTTACAAAGCTCTAGCAGGATTTAATATCAAATATCAGAAAAATGCGGAAGCAACTCAGAATTTGATTAATTATACCAAATATGCAGATGAGGATCCATATACTCAATTAGAGATTGCAAAACTTTATTTTTCTAATGACGATTATGCTAATGCAAAATCGACTTTGGATTCTGTATTCGATAAAGTAGATGATCCTATCAAATATAAATTGAGAGCTTATATCCAATATGGTGAAGCTAAATATGCAGATGCACAGCAGAGTATTAATACTTTCTTGTCTCAGGCAGATAAGTCAAGAGTTCAGGCTTCTGACGAAGGTTTGCAAGGTTTGATTGCTGCAGGTCTAGCAAAAGATGAGAAAGACTCAGCTAAAAAAGCACAATTAGAAGCTACTTCCCAACAGAAAATTGCTATTGCAAAAAATGCAAAAGATGAAACAATGAACTGGGACGAAGAGCTTGGCAAAATCAAAGGTGGATTGGTTGGTGTTTCTGCAGATGCAGGCGGAACTTCACCAGAAATCGAAGCTCTGAAAGCCAAAGTTGCTGCAAATGCTCAGGATACAGATGCCATTTATAAATTAGCTCAAGCTTATCAGGACATCAAAAACTGGAATGGTGCTATTTTAACTTGGCAGAAAATGATAACATTACTTCCTACTTGGGAGCCTGCTTATTATAGTCAAGGTTATGCTTATCAACAAGCTGGAAGCCAAGAATTAGCTTCTGCTGCATACCAAAAATATATTGATACATTATTGGCTAAGCCAGCAGCAGACCAAGAAGCGAACAAAGAAACAATGTCTTATGCTTATTTCGCAATTGCATTTATAGCAAAAGACAGTGATAAAGAAAAAGCGAAAGCTAATGTTGCTAAGTCGTTAGCTCTTAATCCAACTTATGCAGATGCACTTTCTCTGCAAAAAGCTCTTAATCAATAATATCAATTAGATTAATATTAAACTTCCCAATTCTTGAAATTGGGAAGTTTTGTTTTTAGTAATTTTGTGCAAAAATATTTTGATATGAAATGTGATTTTCTTGCAATAGGAGCACATCCGGATGATGTGGAATTAGGTTGTGGAGGAACAATTATAAAATTAATTTCTGAAGGAAAAACAATTAGTGTTATTGATTTAACAGAAGGCGAACTAGGAACCAGAGGAACCGCTGAAACACGCGCTGAAGAAGCTGCCGCTGCCGCAAAAATCTTAGGAATAAGTTCAAGAGAAAATCTTAAGCTGAAAGATGGCTTCCTTAATAATTCGGAGGAGTATCAACTTAAAATTGTCGAAAAAATAAGAAAATACAGACCTGAAATTGTCTTAGCAAATGCAATCGATGACAGACATCCTGATCATGCAAAAGCTGCAAAATTAGTTTCTGATGCTTGTTTTCTTTCAGGTTTGAAGAAAATAGAAACTTTTGAAGATGGTCAGCCACAAGAAGTCTGGAGACCCAAACATATCTTCCATTATATCCAATGGAAAAATGTTGTTCCAGAGTTTGTGATTGATATTTCCGGATTTATGGAGCAAAAAGTCGAAGCTTGTTTAGCATATAAGACACAATTTTATAATCCGGAATCCAATGAGCCGATTACACCAATTGCAACAAAAGATTTTCTGGAGAGCTTGACTTACAGAGCACAAGACTTAGGAAGACTCTCCGGAGTAGAATATGCGGAGGGCTTTACAACCGAAAAATTGATTGCTCTGAAAAATTTCGATGGAATTATTTGTGATTAATAAAGAAAATATTATATATTTGCACACGCAAAAACGGTGATTGTAGCTCAGTTGGTTAGAGCGCCGGATTGTGGTTCCGGAGGTCGGGGGTTCGAGACCCCTCATTCACCCACAGATAAAGCATTTCATAAAAATGAAATGCTTTTTTTATTATCTCCAAATTTTCATAGTTAAATGATAAAAAAGGCGCATTCTAAAATGCGCTTTTTTTGTTTTTAAACTTCGTCGTCTGACTCTATTGTAAAAGATTTGGATTTGAAGTCTTTATCGTGTCTTTCAGAGATCACATCTTCGCCTTTCTGCTGGATGATAAAGTCTGTAGATTCATTGAATAATTCCTGGAAACTTTTGAAATCCTCTTTGTAAAGATAGATTTTGTGTTTTTCAAAAGTTGCCTCACCGTTTTCCCCGAAGTTTTTCTTACTTTCTGTAATGGTCAAATAATAATCACCCGCCTTTGTCTCCCGCACATCAAAGAAATAAGTTCTTCTTCCTGCTTTCAACACTTTAGTGAAAATCTCATTCTCATGTCGTTCCTTAAATTCACTCATTGTTAAATATTTTTTAGAAATCTGTTTTAACAAATATAACAGAATTCTCGGAATTTCAAAATATTTTGTTAAAAAAATCTGTTAAATGAGCTTTTTTCTTAAAATTTTAATAAAAATATTATTGATATTGTAGTTGAATTTAATTGAGATATAAAATTTCGTCAGCTCTTTTCGCGCTTGATTCTCTGTGAGTTATTATGATAGAAGTAGTAGTTTTGATGTCGTTATCAATATTCTGCAAGATGTTTTCCTCTGTTTCTGTATCCAAGGCAGAAAGACAATCATCAAAGATTAGAATATTCGGTTGTTTTATCATCGCTCTGGCAATGCAAATTCTCTGTTTCTGCCCACCAGAAAGCATTACACCGCGTTCGCCAACCATCGTTTTGTATTGCTCTTTGAACTCTTCTATATTTTTGTGGACATCTGCTTTTTTCGCCATTTCTACCACCAAGTCACGATTTGGGTTATCAACAGCGAATCCAATATTGTTCTCTATCGTATCAGAAAAAAGATAACTTTCTTGTGGTGTATAGCCTAATTGGTCTCGATAAAGTTTCAGATTATGAGTTTTCAGATTCTTTCCATCGATGAGGATTTCACCTTCATCCGGGTCAATTAGTCGGCAAAGCAATTGTGCAATGGTAGATTTTCCACTTCCGGTTTTACCCATTATTGCGAGAGATTTTCCAGCGTCAATTTTAAAACTTAGATTTTCGATAGCTTTGATTCCTGTATTTGGATAAGTGTAACTCACATTTCGGAATTCAATTTCTCCAGTGATTGGATAAACTTCATTATTGGTATTAATAATATCAGATTTCATATCCAAAAACTCATTGACACGTTGCATACTGGCATCTGCTCTTTGATTGACAGAAGTTACCCAGCCCAACATCGAGAAAGGAAAAATCAACATATTAATGTACATAAAGAAATCTGCAATTGTTCCGACACTCATTTCTCCTGCAATATATTTTTGTCCGCCAATGTATAGAATCGCTACATTAAGAAGTCCGATAACGAAAATGATAATCGTGAAAAAGTAAGCCTCAGTTCTGGCTAAGTCAAGTGCTTTGTCCTGATAATCTTTTACTTTGATTCCATAATTTTTCTCAATATATCTTTCTTTGCTAAAGAACTTCACTACACGGATCCCCGAAAAACTGTCTTGTACAAAAGTTGAAATGCCGGACTGGCTTTTCTGCATTACCTTCGATTTTTTATTAATAATGTCGCTCACTTTGTAGATTCCGTAAGACAGAATTGGTAGCGGAACCAAAGTCCAAAGCGTCATCTGCAAATCCGTCATAAACATATAAGAGCTGGTAATGATCAACAAAATAATCAAATTCACAACGTACATTACGCCAGGACCGAGATACATTCTGATGGCCACAACGTCCTCACTCAATCGGTTCAGCAGGTCTCCAATTGTTGTCTTTTTGTAATCTGTGATGGAAAGTTCCTGATAATGGCGATAGATTTTGTTCTTCAATTCATATTCAATTCTTCTGGATGCCACAATAATGGTTTGTCTCATCATAAATGTGAAAAAACCAGAAAGCAGGGAACAGCCAATTAAAATTCCGGAATTGATGAAAATTATTCTGAAGTAAGTCCAGTTATTTTTAACATTATCAATGATATTAAGGTCAGATGATAGGTTTAATGTTGAGTAATTTTTTTCGATAATATTGATAGTCTGTCCGATATATTGGATTTTGTAGATCGCAAAAAAGTTACTCAGAATGATGAATAAAAATCCCCAAAAAAGTAAGACGCGATGTTTCCAGAAATAGGGATTCAGTGTTTTTAAAGCTTTCATTTTTTACACTTTGATTTTCCAAAGTCTTTGCAAAATTAATGATTTAAAATTTCAGAAAAGACTTTAAAAGCAGATTTGAGATTTCTTAACAAATGATAAGATATTTAAAAAATGACGAGGCACAGAAGTTGACATTTATCACTAATTTTGTATCCGAAAAATCTAAATAAATGAATCCAAAACCTAAATACGATATTGCGTTGGTAGGCGGTGGAATTATGAGTGCAACTTTGGCAACAATGCTTCACGAATTTGACCCGAGTCTGGAAATTGCAATTTTCGAAAGACTGGAAAAAGTGGCCAAAGAGAGTTCTTCTGCTTGGAACAACGCTGGAACAGGACATTCTGCTTTCTGCGAACTGAATTATACGCCTGAGAAAGAAGGCAAAATCGATATCAAAAAAGCGGAATATATCGCAGAACAATTTGAAGTTTCTAAGCAATTCTGGTCTTATTTAATCAACAAAGGAATTATTGACAATCCGAAGGAATTCATCAATTCCTGTACACATATGAGCTTCGTCTTTGGAGAAAAGGATGTGAATTATCTTAAGAAAAGGCACGAAGCTTTGCAAAAATCACCTTTGTTCCAAGGAATGGAATATTCTGATAATCATCAACAATTAGAAGAATGGCTTCCGCTAATGATGCAGAAAAGAATGGCGACAGACAAACTGGCTGCTACGAAAATGGATCAGGGAACCGATGTCGATTTTGGAAGTTTAACTACGAAATTGATAGACCATCTCAAAAAAACGGAGTCTGTAGAAGTTTTCACTTACCACGAAGTAAAAGATGTGGAAGCGGATGGGAACGGAGGCTGGAATCTGAAAGTGAAAGACAGACAGAACCTACATAAACAAACTGTGAATGCAAAATTTGTTTTCATTGGTGCTGGTGGATACGCACTTCCACTTTTGGAAAGTTCTGGAATTGAAGAAAGCAAAGGTTACGGTGGTTTCCCTGTGAGTGGACAATGGCTGGTAACAACCAATCCTGAGTTAGTGGAAAAACATCACGCAAAGGTTTATACACAAGCAACTGTTGGTGCTCCGCCAATGTCAGTTCCGCATCTTGACCTAAGAATTATTGATGGTCAAAAAGCATTGTTGTTTGGACCTTTTGCAGGATTTTCGACTAAGTTTTTGAAAGAAGGAAGTTATCTGGATTTGCCGGAAAGCGTGAATTTCAAAAATATCCGTTCTCTGTTTGGCGCTTGGTGGCACAATATGCCTTTGACAAGATATTTGATTCAGCAGGTGACGATGAGCAAATCTCAGAGAATGTCGCACCTGAGAGACTTTGTGAAAGATGCCAAAGAAGAAGATTGGGAATTGAAACACGCCGGACAAAGAGTTCAAATTATCAAAAAAGACAGATTCGAAGGTGGAAGATTGGAGTTCGGGACAGAAGTGGTTGTGAACAAAGACAAAAATATCGCATCACTTTTGGGGGCATCTCCGGGAGCTAGTACTTCTGCATTTGCAATGATCATGGTTTTGGAAAACTGTTTTGCTGATAAGTTGAAAACCGATTGGAAAAACAAATTGGTAGAAATGGTTCCTAGTTATGGGAAGAAATTAGCAGAACATCCGGAACTCATCAACGAAATAAGAGATTATTCTAAAGAGAAATTAGAATTGGAATATTAATGAGTGAAACTATTGTAAAACCAATCATTGCTGAAGAAATTCTATTGGAGCTTCAGTCCAAAATGAAAGAAGAGAAGCAGGTCATCTTGCATTGCTGTTTCAAATCAGACTTCATTATGGAGGAAAAAATCAGGATTTGGTCATCAACTTATCTTGTTGATAGGAATTCTGACCATATTTCTAAGCTCATTCATTTTGAAAATATCAGCCTATTCCCAACTTGGACAGATGTCCCTGTTGCAAAAGAATATTGGTTTACATTGATTTTTTCCGGATTGCCAGATGATTGTAAGGTTTTTGATTTTATAGAATTGATTCCTCAGTCGGGCGGATTTTTTCAAGAAGGTATTGTGAGGAATTCCTCTGATATTTACAGAATTATCCTAGATATATAAAAAGAAAGGTTTAGAAATCTCTGAACCTTTTTTATTTTTTTAAATTATCAAATGCCTTTTGTAATTCGGGATTTGAAGAAAAAGAGTAGTCATTTTTGTCCATCAGAGTTTTGGAATAGTTCATTCGGTCTTTGGTTAATGGATGCGTGGACAAGATTTTTGGAACTTCTATATTATCATTTTTTTCAAGTAATTTGAAGAGTTGATACATCCCTTCCGGATTGATTTTATTTTGTTTCAAAATCACATAAGAACCTTCATCTGCTGATTCCTCAAATTCTCGGGAAAAAGACAAATTATTCAGCTCATTTGCGTTATTCGCTAAAGTGGTCATAATTCCATTCACATCGCCAACAACTAAAGAAACGATGGCATATCCAGCGATACTTCTTGCGAGAATTTTTGTGCTGTGTCTTTCTTTGATGTGAGTAGCTTCGTGTCCTAAAAGCGCTGCTAATTCGTTCGGATTTTCAACTTTTGAAAGCAAGCCGGAATAAACAACAATAGTTCCGTCAGGCAAAGCAAAAGCATTGAGCTCATCATCATTAATAACTTTGAAATGGAGTTTTCTCTCAGTCCCAAAGTTGATGAGATTGGCAAATTCCTGAAGTTTTTCAGACTGTTTTTCATCAATATCAGAAGTCGATTTGATTTGCTGAAAACTCGTATTTCCAATCTCTTCATCAAAACTGATTGGTAAAATATCAGTTACTTTTTCGCTGACATACGGAATGATGAAAATGTAAAAACAAGCAATAAGTGTGATAACGAAGACAAAAGCGGTCAAGTAAAACTTAGGGCCAAAATCCAGAATATTTTGATACCACGATAGATTTTGGGAAATTTTTGCTGACTTGTAAATTATATCGGCCGTTTCGGGATTTTCGATTTTGATAATTTCGTGGAAGTTGTCTTTTTTTGTAATGGACAATATTTCTCCGTTTTTTTCAAACTTAATATCCTGAAAATTCCATACAAATCTTCTATTTTCAAAGTAAAAGGTTACCTGATTATGCAGAAAAACTTCTAACTCCACAAAATGCGGTTTAGAAGTTTTCCCGTCAAAATATTTAGCCTGCGATGTGATTTTCATTTAGATGATGCCAGAAAGATCCATTGCATCCAGAGCCTCGTCGCCAAAAGCATTTTTGTATTCTTCTTCTGTTTGCTGCAGCGTGTCCAAATTGATATTTCCAACAATTTCCAAACTGCTGAAAAGTTTCGTCAAAGTTCTTACTTCTACAAAAGCATATCCTAAACCTAATGTAAACATCAAAATCAACATATTGATAATCAGTAACTCAAAAATATCTCCTGCTGATAATTTGGATTGAAATCTTACTTTCTCATTACCATTATGCAAAGTCAAATGGTCAAAATAAAATCTCAAAATATCTCTCTGGAACCAAAAACTGTAAATTCCTAAAGTAACATATGTCAAAATAATACCTTTAACATTTAGCCAAAAGTAATCACTTCCGCTGGCTTTGTATTTGAACTCAGCACTTCCAAATTTTACATTGCTTAATGTATAATTACGCAAATCCGTCGTCATCCAGAAACTATAAATTCCGAATGTAATGATCGTAAGGAATAGATCTTTGAAATATATTTTCATCAATGTTCCTCTGTCGCCTCTGTATCCAAATCTTACGCCTCTCCAATTGGTTCTGGACATTCTGTATTTGTAAAATCCGTGGATGGCGAAAGGAATGATTCCTAATAAGAACACATAAAAAGCCAGCAGAAATACAAACATCAAAATTGTATTCTGAGTTTTTGCTGCAATGATAATCCCAATGTAAAATGCCGCAACGATTCCAAAAATTTTCACAAAACCAACAAACATCTCTTTTCCGGTTCCGGTGAACTGAAAATTATCGCCCTCCAAATAAGAATTAGAATAAAGATATTTAAGTATTTTCTCTTTTGCCCAAGGATAATAAAGCCCTAGTGTGATAATTGTTAAAAGCCAGTTTACTACTACGACTCCAAAAAACTCTCCGCCTTTTCCTTTGAAAGAAAAGTCATACGTTTTCATTTGTGTTTCCATTAGTTTTTAATTCTGTTGTGTTTATTAATGTTCTAATTTTTGCATTTCTTGTTTTATCTTTTCCTGCAGACCTTCCGAAGCCGGAACTAAAGGAAGTCTCAAATAATTTTTAATCAAACCTTTTTCAGCAAGAATAGTTTTCACGCCGCAAGGATTACCTTCAGCAAAAATCAATCTTGTGATTTCTACCAAAGAATTGTGAATTTTGTAAGCTTCGTCAACTTCTCTGTTACGAGCCAGTTTTACCATTGTAGAAAATTCTTTTGGGTATGCCTGTCCGATTACGGAAATCACACCATCGCCTCCAGCCAAAGTTACCGGCAAAGTATATTCATCATCGCCCGACATTAATGAAAAATTTTCAGGCTTTTGTCTCAGGATATCGAAATATTGTAGAATGTTTGGCGCTGCTTCTTTAACCATGAAAAGATTCGGAAATTCCTTAGCTAAACGTAGCGTTGTTGAAGCTTCAACATTTTGTCCGGTTCTTCCCGGAACGTTATAAATAATGATTTTTTCTCCAGTTTCAGCTAAAGCTTTATAATGCTGATAAAGCCCTTCCTGATTTGGTTTGTTGTAATAAGGAGAAACCGATAAAACGGCATCAAAATCCGAAAGATCTGTTTCTTTGATTTGTGTTACAACCTCGGCCGTATTATTTCCACCAATTCCTAAAACTAATGGCAATCTGTTATTATTGATCTTAGTGATGTGAGCAACAACTCTGTCCTTTTCTTCCTTGGAAAGCGTTGCAGCTTCTGCTGTAGTTCCCAGAACAACGAGGAAATTGGTTCCGTTGTCTATATTATAATCGATTAATTTGGTAAGAGAATCAAAATCTACGGATAGATCTTCATTAAAAGGTGTTACCAAAGCTACACCTACGCCTTTTAGCTGACCCATTTTTATTTTAAAATTAAATTTCTCAAAGTTAATTTTATTTTAATAATTGACAAAGATTATGTTTGGCTTTGTTAGCTGGTAACAATTTTTTTAATCTAAACTAAAATGAATGTTCTTTTGACTTCTCTAACAATTATTTAGTTAGTTTTAAAACCCGAAAATCATTAGATTTGTATCCATATTATTTTTAAATGAAATCGGAGATTCCCGAATTCAGTAATTAAGATAAAAATTCAATGATAAAAAATAGATTATTAGGATTTGGTATCATCAGTTTGCTTTTGATTGGTTGTAAAGCACCACTCAATATCGCAAATATCCACACCGAAAAGAATATTTACATCACAAGCGATCTCGCTGAAGATAAGGAAATGGCTGCCATCATCCAACCTTACAAACATGAGTTGGAAGGTAAAATGAATACCAAAATTTCTCATACCAATACAGAACTTAACAAATCAGGCGATAATAGTAATCTTGGAAATCTTTTAGCAGATTATACTTTCGAAGGTGCCGATGAGTGGGCAAAAAAGAATAATGTTCCGCCAATGGATGCAGCTGTTATCAATATCGGTGGAATCCGAACCATTATTCCAAAAGGTGATATTTTGACGAAGCAGATTTATGAAGTAATGCCATTTGAAAATGAAGTGGTAATCATCAAAATGAATGGAAAAGATGCGGAAGGATTATTTGATTATTATCTGAAAACTCAGAAAAATAATCCGGTTTCTCATTTGGTCATTGAAACAGACGAAAATAATTCGATTTCTAAAAAATTAATTAACGGAAAAACAGTCGATTATAATAAAACATATTATATCGCAACTTCTGATTATCTGGCTTTAGGTGGAGATAATATGTTCTTTTTTAGCAAAGGTGAAATGATATCAACAGGGATAAAGATGCGTGATCTTTTCCTGGAAAAGTTCAAACAAAATCCAGAGATTTCTTCTCCAGACGACGTAAGATTGATTTTTAAAAACAAAAAAGTGCAGGAATAATGAAAAGAAAAGAGTTTCTAAAATATATTGGAGGCGGAAGTCTTGCTTTGACATTGGCACCTAATCTTTTGTTGGCAGAGCAATTTGATATTCTGAAAAAAGAGTCAGCACATAAACTAACTATTCTTCACACGAATGATCAACACAGTAGAATCGAACCATTCGATGCTTCTTACACCAAAAATCCAAATCAAGGTGGTTTTGCGAGAAGAGCTTCATTAGTCAATAAAATCAGAAGTGAGGAAAAAAATGTTTTGCTTTTGGATTCAGGAGATATTTTTCAAGGAACGCCTTACTTCAATTTTTTTGGCGGCGAATTGGAATTTAAATTAATGAGTATGATGCAATATGATGCTTCAACAATGGGAAATCACGATTTTGATAATGGTTTGGAGGGTTTTCTAAAAGTCCTTCCGAATGCAAAATTTCCTTTCATTTGTTCCAATTATGATTTTAAGAATACAATCCTTGACGGAAAAACTGAACAATATAAAATCTTTAACAAAGACGGAATCAAAATCGGGATTTTTGCTGTAGGAATCGAATTGAATGGCTTAGTTGGTAAAAAGAATTATGGAGAAACAGTTTATCAAGATCCAATTGAAATTGCTCAACATTATGCTGACTTTTTGAGAAATGAGAAAAAATGTGATTTGGTAATTTGTTTATCTCACATCGGATTTGATTATAAAGATGATCCAAAGAAAATGTCTGATAAACATTTGGCTGCAAAAACTTCCGGAATAGATTTGATTTTAGGCGGTCATACGCACACTTTCCTAAAAGAACCAGTAAATTTCCAGAATAAGGATGGTAAAAATGTCATTGTCAATCAAGTAGGTTGGGCAGGCCTTTTATTGGGTAGGTTAGATTTTTATTTTGATAAAAATAAGAATGTGAAAAATATTTCGTGGAATAATCAGTTAATAGATGAAAACATAATTGTTTAGAATGAAGAAAATTTTATTAATTATATCAGTTTTTACAGCACTGATTTTTCAAGCGCAGACCAGTAAATGGAGCGATCTTTTCTCATACAATAACGTCCTGAAAATAAGAGAAGACGGTGACCGCTTAATTGCTGCCACAGAAAACGGAATTTTTTATTATTATCCGGGAACTGGTGAAATCAAAAAACTGTCAAAAGCCAATGGACTTCATGAAGTGAAAATTTCGGCCTTCGATTATAACCCTGCAACTCAGATGGGAATTGTTGGCTATCAGAATGGTTCTTTAGATGTTATTACACCTAATGGAATTTTTTTGATTGTAGATATTCCTTTGGCAACCGGAACAACAAATAAAAAGATTAATCATATTGCTATTAACGGTGACAGAGCAGTTATCTCTGCTGGTTACGGTGTGTCATTATTTAATATGAATAAGAGAGAGTTTGGAGACACTGTATTTTTTCCTGCAACTGGGACTAATATAGAAACGGTGAACTCTGCGGTCATTAAAGATAATGCTGTTTATGTAGCTACAAGTAAAGGGGTAAAATTCCATGAGATTAATGCAACTTTTGCCCTTTATTCTGATTGGAATTTATCTTCCAATATTATAGAACCAGCCGAGAATACTAATGTGACATTTACAAAAATTGACGTTGGAAATTGGATTGTTTATGCAAAGAAAATTGTTACAAAGGTAGCTACCTCACAAACAGCCGAAGAGTTTTATTATACAGTCAAATATAGATCTGGAAATTCTGTTTCTACGATTAATAGACAATTTATAGATGTACAAGACTTAAAAATTACAGACAGTCAGATCATTATTTCTGATAAAACAAATGTTTATCTTTATTCAAACAATGGTGTTCAACAGAAAGTTTTTGATGTTGGAGAAAATATAAATACAGCTTTAATTTCAAATAATTTATTATATACAGGAACTAAAGTTTCAGGGTTGTTCAACGAACAAAAAAATAGTTTTAAACCAGATGGTCCATATAGCAATACATCTTACAAATTATCACTTTTAAATGGACAAATCTGGGTTTCTACTGGCAGCAGGACATCGTATAACCAAACGATAGCAAAACCTTTAGGGTATTATCATTACGATGGTAATTCATGGATTTATCCAGATTTATTTAAGTTACGTCCAGATATTTATTATAATATTTTGGATGTAACTCCAAATCCTTCTGATCCATCTGAAGTGTTTTTCACAAATTATTATTCTTATGAATTTTATCATTCCTCGAAAGGTATTTATAAAATGACAAATGATAAATTAGTTAAAACATATGCTTCTGAAGGAAAATGGGATCTTTCCAGACCAGTAGGGTGTACTTTCGATTCTAATAATAATTTATTTTGTACACTTTCACAGATAGAAGCAACAAGAACTTCAGGATTCTACTATTATAACAGAACTGCTGATAATTTTGTGTTGAATGGAACATCTCTTAATGACGGCGCACAGAAACCAATTGCAAAAGACGGAGTTTTATACATACCTTTGCCAAGAGGTTCTGGAGGATTGTTGATGTATAACTATAATAATACACCACTTAATAATTCTGACGATGCTCTTAAACTTTTGAATAAAAACAATAATCTTCCTGTAGAAAATGCAGTAAGTGCTTCCTTAGATAATAATGATGATTTATGGATTGGTACATCAGATGGATTGAGAATTTTATCTAACCCAAAAGCTGCGATTTCTGAAGAAAATCCACAGACTGAGGAGATTATTATAGAAGAAAATGGATTGGCAGAAGAACTTTTTAGAGATGCTAATATTTTACAAATAACTACTGATTCAGGAAACCAAAAGTGGATTTCTGTAGATGGAGGCGGTGTTTTTTACATAAGCCCATCAGGAGATAAAACCATATATCACTTTACAAAATCGAATTCCCCTTTACCTAACGATAGTGTAACAGATATCCAGATTGATGAAAAAACAGGAAAGGTTTACTTTGCAACTATAGATGGGATTATGGCTTATCAAGGAGATGTATCCGAGGTTACTTCCAATTTTGGTAACGTATTAGTATATCCAAATCCAGTTGTTTATGCTCAATATAAAGGCAATGTCAGAATAAAAGGTTTGGCGCAGAAAACCAATATCAGAATTACAGATGCAGCTGGTAATTTGGTACATTCAGCAGTGGCTAACGGTGGTTATTTTGAGTGGAATCTTAACAATCAAAGAGGTGTAAGAGTAGCTTCTGGAATCTACTATGTTTTGATGACCAACGAGGACGGAACTGATACTGCAACCGCAAAAATTGCTGTCGTAAATTAAGAAATGACCCAAGAAGTTTTTTTACTGTCTTATACAAAATATGGAGATCACGATGCTGTTCTCCATTGTTTTTGCAGAGAAAACGGATTCGAAAGTTTTTTTGCCAAAGGAATTTATTCTCCAAAAAATAAAAAGAAAGCATTTCTTTTTCCTTTAAATGAACTATTGCTTTATACTTCCGATAAAAAGAAGAATATCCAGAATGTTATCAAATTGGAACAGATAAATTCGGAACTTTTTACTTCTGATATCAGAAAGAATTCGATTTTATTTTTTATTTCTGATTTACTGAATCAAGTTCTAAGGAATGAAAACCAAAACCAAAATATTTACTCGGAGATTTCGCTTTTTTTGAATCAATTACAAATGGATAATTTCCAATCTCATTTGATATTTATTTTTAGATTGTTGAAACAGCAAGGTTTACAGCCATTATTTTCTGATAAAACTTATCTGAATCCAGAATCAGGAAACTTCGAAGAAAATGAATCTCATCATTTTTTTGATAAAGACATTTCCGCCATTTGGAAAGAATTGATCGTATCACAAAACCCTTATGATATCAAACTGAGCCGATTCGGAAAACAAAATTTCCTCGATTCTATTTTAGTGTATTATCATTATCATTTTACAGATTTCAGAGAACCAAAATCTCTTGAAATTATCAAAGAAATTTTTTAAATTATGATTATCAAAGCCGAACAAAAAGACATTCCTATTATTCAAAATTTAGCAAAAAAATCATGGGCTTTTGCTTATGCTGATATTTTGGAACAAGATCAGATTGATTATATGCTGAATATGATGTATTCCGAAGAGGCACTGAAAAAACATTTCAAAAATCCCAATTATCATTATTATTTAGTTTCAGAAAATGATGAATTTCTTGGTTTTGTTGGATTTGAGTTTCATCAGGAACCTGAAACAACAAAACTTCACAGGATTTATTTTTTAAAAGAAGCACAAGGAAAAGGTTTGGGTAAAAAAGCGTTGAAATTTGTCATCAATGAAGCGGAAAATGTGAATGATAAACGAGTGACGCTCACCGTCAATAAAAATAATTCGGCACATAAATTCTATGAATCCCAAGGTTTCAAAGTTTATGAAGAAGCCATTTTAAATATCGGAAATGGTTATGTGATGGATGATTATCTGATGGAATTTATTATCAATCAATAATAAACCAAAGCATTTGCAAACACGCAGATGCTTTTTTTGTGATTGATTTTCTACTCTTTTCACATACTGTAAGTTAACTAAGAATGAACCACTTTCAAACTTCAAATTTCTATAAATTAGATTAATGACTTTCGATTTTGCTTAAATTCTGATTTTAAGACCATTAATAAAATTAAAAATATCAGTCTCCTAAAGCAATATTATGAAGGTGTTAATTCTCAATAAAACTTCATTTAATTTATCCTTAAGTATTATTAATACACAGATAATAATTCATTAAACTTATATCTGCTGCATAATTTTAGATTTGTCCCAGAACGAAATCAGTAATGCCTGATAGTAATTTTTCTTCATATACTATTTTTTAAATTTAGAAAGCCTGCTATTTATAGTAGGCTTTTTATTGTCATATTGAGGTTGTTAATAATGATGTGTTAAGTGTTAAAAAATCATTATTATGCTTTTATGGTATAAATAATGTTATATAATTATTTAAATTTGCACTACAACACAAATAAATGAAAAAAATGAAAAATTCAATTAGCACAACTGTGCACTCTATTTTCTTAGATAGGAAACCTTATTTTCTACAAATCTTTATCAATCCGAATAAGCTATAATTAAGTTACAGCTATAATTCTTTCTATTTCAAGTTTACACTTGAGAAATTTTATATCTATTTAAAAAAACACAATAATGAAAAGAATAATTTTCGTCTTCTTTTTGTTTTCTGCATTATCAAAACTTTTTTCACAGGCAACAACTCCAATACCTTGTACTAGTGGAAAAGCTTATGTTGTAATGCAAAACATAACTGGAACAAGTGGTATCTCTGGTTTTTATTCTATTGATGCCAATAGCGGAGCAGTAACTACAATTAAAAATCCAATTATCCCAGCATCTACCGGAATTACCGGAAGAAGGATCAATTGTATTGGTTATAATAAGCTGGATGGATTTATATACGGATACAGAGCAAACTCTAATCAGATTATTAGATTGGATCTTAATGGCAATTATGACCTTATTACTGTAAGCGGCTTAACTGCAGGAACGGTAGGTGCGGCTACCGCAGGAGATGTTTATAATAATGAGCTGTATATTTTCAGGAATTCTAATGCTCAGATTTACAAAATTAATCTCAGCACCTTAGCTGTTACTGTAATTCCTTTTACGACACCTACTGCCATTACCAACTTTCAAATCAACGATTTTGCTTTTGCATCGGATGGTAATATTTATGGAATTACCCAGATTGGTAGTGCAAGAAAAGTTTTTAGAATCAATTTAACCACCAATGCACTTCAATTTTTGGGAGATGCTATAGGTGCTCAAATCAATTCTGAAGCTGATGATTCTTGGGGAACAGCTTTTATTGATTCTGCGGATAATCTATATGTAGGAAACAATGGTAGTAGAAATGCCTATAAATTTCAGTATAATTCTGCAACGACATCGTATAGTATGAATGCCAGTTTGTTTGCAACCGCGAATGATGCAGGTCAAGTTTTGGCAGATGGCGCAAGTTGTGCACTTACATTGCCTCCAAATCCTAAAGATGATACAGGTTGTATTGCAGATCCAACGCTTTCACAAACTATTACAATCAATGTTTTAAGTAATGATGTGTCTGGAACAAGAGCTATTAATCCTGCAAGCGTAAGGCTCATCAATCCGTCAACGATGGCTACGGCTACTACGGTTACAATTCCTGGACAGGGAACTTTTACTGTCAATACAACCACTGGTGTAATTTCATTTTCCTCTTTAACCACTTTTACGCAACCAGTAACGATCCAATACAGTGTAGCAGATACGGCTGGACTTGTTTCTGCTCCTGCAACAATTACGGTTTCTATTTGTTATTGTACAAAAACGCCGGCAACAGGAACACCCAATGCATATACTCCAATCGGGATAACTTCACAACAGAAACAGGACAGCTGGCCGCAAAGTATTCCTAATGGTTTTATAGCTTTAGAATCAAAACAGAAAGGACTTGTAATTACGAGAGTCAATCACGTGAGTACAACGCCTCAAACTACAGATTCTGTTACAGATCCAAAAGAAGGGATGATTGTGTATGATATCCAGGACAAATGTGTGAAGCTTTTCAACGGAACAAGATGGAAATGTATCAATAGAAGTTGTAACCAATGATAATAAAAACCAATTGAAAAATAAAATTTATAATATAATTTTCTGTGCTATAGCAGGCATTGTAAACGCCCAAGTTTCTATGGGTGGTAAATTAAATGTAGATGGTGCATCAACAATTCTAGATTTCAATGATGCAACTGGTAATACCAATGGCATCATACTTCCTGCTGTAGATGATACAACCAACGCCTTTAATTCTATGGCATCGGCTAATAATGGAACATTCCTTTTTGATAAAAGTAATAACAGAGTAAGGATGTACGAGAATAATACTTGGGTTAATCTTACCGATGAAGGAGTATCGAGTTCCATTATTCCAAATACTTCAGATGAATCTGGTTCTAAGTCTGGTGTTATTATGGGATCAGAAACTAGTGATGCAAAAGGGATATTGATTTTGGAAGCTGCAGATAAAGCTTTGATATTACCCAAAATTGCCAATCCCCACTTAACTGTAAAAAGTCCTTATCCAGGGATGTTATGTTATGACACTGTTGGTCGTGCGATTGCGGTTTACGATGGGAATGTCTGGAGCTATTGGAAATAGATTTTAAAAGTCTTAGCTGATCTGTGACCACTTATTCTTCCCTTTATATTGTCTGATGTAATATTGTTTCATCACCTGATTATCGGGATGATTGAGAAGCGAATCTTTTTCTAGGATTCGCTCAACGGTTAGTTTCGAAGCTTTTATAATGGCAGAATCTTCTATCAGACTTAATTTTTTGAAATCTACGACACCACTTTGCTGAGTTCCCAAAATATCGCCCGGACCACGCAATTCCATATCAACTTCGGAGATTTTGAAACCATCATTGGTCTGAACCATAGTTTTGATTCTCGTCCGGCTTTCTTTGCTCAGTTTATCATCTGTCATAAGGATACAATAACTCTGTTCTGCGCCTCTTCCAACGCGTCCTCTCAACTGATGAAGCTGTGATAATCCGAATCTCTCGGCACTTTCAATCACCATTACAGAAGCATTCGGAACGTTGACACCAACTTCTATCACAGTTGTTGCTACCATAATTTGAGCATTTCCTGAAGCGAAAAATTGCATATTAATATCTTTCTCCGCAGGTTTCATTCTTCCGTGAACCATTGTCACATTGTAACTTTTGAAAAAATTCATAACTTGGTCCAGACTTTCCATCAGATTTTTGTAATCCAGAGTTTCTGATTCCTCAATCAATGGATAAACAAAGTAAATTTGACGACCTTTTTCTATCTCTTCCCGACAAAAACTGTAAACCGAAAGCCTGTCTTTTTCTCGTCGATGGGCTGTGATAATTGGTTTTCTTCCGACTGGCATTTCATCAATCACAGAAACATCCAAATCCGAATAAAAACTCATTGCCAAAGTTCTAGGAATTGGCGTCGCAGTCATTACCAAAATGTGGGGCGGAATATTATTTTTTGCCCAAAGTTTAGCCCGTTGAGCCACCCCGAATCTATGCTGTTCATCGATAATCGCTAATCCCAATTTATGGAATTTAACTTTGTCTTCAAGGATTGCGTGCGTTCCAATCAAGATAGAAAGTTCGCCATTTTCCAATTCTTCGTGAATGATTTTTCTCTCAGAAGTTTTGGATGAACCGGTCAAAAGTTTGACATTAATCTCTGTATTTTGTAATAATTCTTTAATTGAATTAAAATGTTGCTGAGCTAAGATTTCTGTCGGTGCCATCAAACAAGATTGAAAACCGTTATCCATCGCTATTAGCATAGTTAATAATGCGACCATCGTTTTCCCTGAACCAACATCGCCTTGCAACAGTCGATTCATTTGGGTCGAACGTTTCATATCGGTTCGGATTTCTTTCAGAACTCGTTTTTGGGCGTTCGTTAATTCGAATGGAAGATTGTTATTATAGAAATTAGTGAAATGGTCGCCGACAATCGGAAACGGATTTCCGAAGGATTTCGTTTTCTGGTGCAGTTTTTTCAGTCCATAACCTAACTGGAAAAAAAATGCTTCCTCGAATTTCAATCGCCTGTCAGCCGCTTCAAAATGTTTAAAATCTTTTGGAAAATGAATGTTGTAATAGGAATTCAATCTCCCCATTAACTTCATCGATTTCAAAAGATAATCGGGTAGATTCTCGGAAATCAGTTGAGGTAAATCTTTTAAAATGTTGAAAATAACATTTTGAAAAAACTTATTATTGATTCCTCGTTTACTCAATTTTTCGCTTCCAGGATAAATTGGTAAAAGCGTTCCTGATAATGCTTTTTTTTCATCGGCTTCAATCTCAGGATGTGGCATAGAAAAATTACCATTGAAGAAGTTGACTTTCCCGAAAATAAAAATTTCTTTATTCAATGGAATAGAGTCTTTCATCCAATTGGTGTATCGGAACCAAACCAAATCCATCGTACCAGTCTCGTCTCTGAATTTCGCTGACAAGCGTTTCCCCTTTTCGTAAACAACTTCCTGGATATCTGTGATTTTCCCTCTCAGCTGGATATCTGCATCCGGCTCTTTGGTTAAATCTCCTATTTTGTAAATTTTACTTTTATCGATATAACGGATTGGATAGAAGGTCAGCAAATCTTCCACAGTCGAGATTCCCAACACGTTTCTGATAAATTTTGCGCGTTCGGTTCCGATGTTTTTGAGAAATTCTATGGAAGTTTCTAAAGTCAAAAAAGGAAAATTTGTTCCGACGAATTTCGGGAAAATTTATGAAATTTCAGTTTAGAATCAATTCAAATCAAAAACAAAATTGGAGCATTATCGGTTACTTTTTTCGAGGAGTTTCGGAATCGTATTAAAACCTAACCAGAGAACTGCGAGGAGGAGTGCAATCCCGACAAAAACTTGTACGCAGGACATCAGCAAAGAATAACTGCTGGAATTACTTACTAAGATTTTTTCTGTGGTAATGAACAATTTACTCTCGTCGTTTTTTGGATTGAAAAAGATCTTATATGCTTTATTTTTTTTGTAATTCTCGATATTCTGAGAAAGCTCATTTTTTATTTTTTCTTTTTTTTCTTCTGTCTTACGGAAATACCAAGGATAAACAATTTTGATAGCTTCAAATTCTGTCATCTTTTTGATTTGATTATTATAGAGGAAAGAATATTGGATATTCGCAATCGCTTTTGGACCTTTTCTTCGGGTGATTTCTTCCCATTTGACATACTGATTTTCTATGGTTCCATTGGTTTCTTTCCAGTTCCAATGAAATAATTTGAAATCCTTCACCTGAAGATATGGAGAAATAGAGTAGATGCTAGTCAGGGAAAAGTGAAGCAATAAAAAAATCACCAATAATCTTTTCCATCTTATTTTAGTTTTGAATTGTGGTATGCAAATCAGAAGCGAAATGATGACCGAAAGAATAGACGCACTAATTGGCGAAAATATGAGGTAAATAATCAAAATTATAGGAAACAGCACTTTCCAAGTCAAAAAATCAGTAATGCCTTTTCCTTTTTTTTGATAAGCTTCGTTAGAATTCATATCATTTCTGTGTATTAACCAACTTAGTCGCGATTAAGAACCTTCCGCCAATGGTTCGGGATTTACAATAAATCGGTTTTTGACTGAATTATAATTCACAATTAAATAACCGCCAACCCGACCGTAACTATTGGAAACCATGAAGTCGTTGGTTTTATTAGTCGTCACATTGTCAAAAATAATTGTCATTAAATTTCCTGTAGGCGTTTCGATAGCATCAAAATTCAATGTTTGGAAAATCTGATTGGTTTTTTTGTTGATGATTTTCAATTCGTGCATAAAAGCATCTGATTGGCTGTTTTTTTTATAAACTCCAACAAAATAATAATCTTTCAACGATTGGTTTTGTAGAATTTGTATGTTTTGAAATTGCTCATTGGACAAATCGCTCAATTTATCTTTCAACTGAAGTACGACATTGAATTGTTTTTCATTATTTTTCCAAGTTCCGGACAACTTATTGGATTTTAAAATGAGTGAAAAAGTAGCAGAGATTTTATCGTTCTTATCCAATTCATAAACTTCAATTCGATTCGATTTTTGGTCAAATTTTCCTTCCAACCGAATAGGATTATTGAATTTATCATATTTATAAACACCAATAATGTTGTAGTCTTTTTTAGCAGGTTCTCCAAAATATCCTGGCTTAAGCTGTAAAGAAAAAGTCACAGGGAATTTGTCAATCTTTCCAGTGAAATTGTAAACTTCATACCAGCCTGCGAAGCCTTTGATAGCAACAAAAATAAAAAGGAATAAAAGAAATTTTACTTTCATTTGTGTTTTATTGATTTTGATTTCAACTTTTATTATAATTGATTTTAGTTTAAAGTATTGTTGCAAAAATAGATTTTAGAACAATTTAAAATTTTTTATATTTTATTTTGATTCAAAAAAAGTGCCTTAGCAATAAAGTTGTATTAAGCTTGTTAAATTATAATCTTGAATATAATTATACAATGATAGGAACTAAAAAAAACATCCAAGTTTTTGGATGTTTTTGTAATTATTCTTTGATTTTCGATTTGAACTTTTTCTGGTAGCCTTCCCATTCTTTTCGGGTCTTGATGGTCTTGTACTCGTTGGAAGCAATCATAGAGAAATACGGTTCCACTTCTTTGGCTTTCAGTGCACCAGAAAGACTGGTAATTGGGTCAGTTTTCTCATCCAGAAAAACCATTGTTGGAATCATATTGATGTTCATATATTTGGAAAACTGATGAAGTCCGCTTTTAGATTTTTTGCCTTTATAATCCGGGTTTGTGAATGTATGTCCGGCAAAAATAACTGTTTCGTTCCCATCACTTTCGAACTTTACAGCATAAAATTTATCATTAATAATTTTAGCAATTTCCGGATGGTTAAAAGTGAATTTATCCATTTCTTTACAAGGGGCACACCAATCTGCATAGAAATCAATCAGGATTTTCTTTGGTTCTTTTTTCTGAGCCGCGAGAGCCTGAGTCATCGTCATCCATCGGACTTGTGCAAAACCTGAAACTTGAATCAGAAATAAGGTTAATAATAAAATTTTTTTCATCTGTGTGTTTTTTATGTTTTCAGTTAACTCTCCATAATAGTAGACGTTTTAAAGTTTCTATTTACTTTACACCTTGCATCAATTTTTTCACAAGTGGCGAAAGAACAATGAGGATGACTCCGGCAATCAAGGCATAAATTCCTAACGTTTTGTAGCCGTCTGTGTAGGCTATTAATTTGCTTGTCAAAGTTCCTCCGGTGTTAGCTTCGGACATTTCTGCACCTATTTTTCCTGCGAAAAATTGCCCAAATGCACTTGCCAGAAACCACATACCCATCATCATTCCAAAAAGCTTCTTTGGAGAAAGTTTCGTTATGATAGACATACCAATTGGCCCTAAACATAATTCTCCAAATGTGATTACGAGCCAAGTGAATGTGAATAAATTAAGAGAAGATTTCCCATCATCATTAGCAAAAAACCTTAACGAATAGAATAAGAAAAATCCTGCTGCAAGAAATAAAAATCCAATTCCGAATTTAATAATAGTATTAGGTTCTAATTTTTTACTTGCCAACCAAACCCACAATAATCCTACTAACGGGCTGAAAATAATAATGAAAAATGAATTGGAACTGTTGTTAATAATATTCGGGTCGATATGGAAAAATAAAAGGTTATCAACAAGATTGTCCTTTGCGAATAATGATAAAGAACCACCACTTTGTTCATAAATAGCATTGAAAATCAAATACATTACAATGAATATGAATGCCGCAATTACTTTTTTCTGATAGCTTCTGTCTAGTTTCACTATTTCATAACCCAAATAGAGCAATGATACAACGCCGATTCCGTACATAAAGTAATCTGTAAAATCACTATTTTGAATAAGGAAATAAATGACTGGTAACAGCAAAAGCGCTCCAACAATTACAATTGTTTCTTTCTTGATTCGGGTTGATTCCTGATTATGTAATAACGGAGAATTTCCGATCGGTTCAATAGATTTTTTGATGAAAAAATAAGTAATTAAACCAATGAGCATCACCACAGCTGCTGCTAAAAAGCAAAGACTCCAAGAATAATATTTACCAAGATAAACGCAAAGTGCTCCGCCTAAAAGTCCTCCAATATTGATTCCTGCATAAAACATCCCGTAACCAGCATCTCTTCTCACGTCATCCTCTTTGTAGAGTTCTCCAACCATCGAGGAGATATTTGGCTTAAAAAATCCTGTCCCGATAATGGAGCACGTAATTCCAAAATAGAACAAATCGTGAGGATTATAAGCGATGATAAGATTTCCCAACGCCATTATGATTCCTCCAAAAACCAAAGATTTTTTGAATCCCAGAATTTTATCCGCAAAAATTCCACCGATGAATGTAAAGGCGTAGATGAAAGCCTGTATGGCTCCATATTTTAGATTGGCATCTTTCTCGAAGAGTCCGAGCTGGTCTGTCATAAAAATAACCAGGACACCTCTCATTCCGTAGAAACAGAAACGTTCCCACATTTCTATTGTGAAAAGATACCAAAGTTGTTTAGGATATTTGCCTTTGAAATTCTGAATTTCTTCGAGGGTAAGATTCATAATATAATTGATAAATAATTCGATTTGTGACGCAGTGGTTCACTAATTTATTTTGATTAAAATTTTTTTAATTCAATTGTTGACACAATGGGTTAATAAGTGAAATTCTATCATACGAATGTAACAAAAAACCACCGAATATTCGGTGGTTTGTATTGATAAATAAATGCGAAAGTTTTTTACTTCACACCGTGCATCATTCTCTTAAGAATAGGCGATAAGAAAGCTAACAATACTGATGCAATTCCACAAAGAACTACGAAAACCATAAAAAATTCGAAAAGGTTGTGGATTGTGAAACCTGCGAATGTTGTATATTCTGTAGGCAATTGTGCCGTAGAGAAAGCTTTTACTTGGTCAGCATTCAATGTTACTTTTTTATCTAAAACATCCTGAAGGTTAACACCAATCTCTTGTGCTTTTGCAAATTTGTCTCCTGTTGCAGGGATGATTGCTCCCAAAGTTCCTGCTAACGCATAACCTGCAGCATTCGCGATGAAGAAGACACCATATAATAAAGACGAGAATCTCTTAGGCGCTAATTTACCAACCAAAGACAAACCGATTGGCGATAAGCAAAGTTCACCCATTGTTTGGATCAGATAAAGTAAAATCAACCATTTGATTGCCAATAATCCTGAGTTTCCAAGGTCTTTTACGTTGTAAGCGATGATGAAATAAGACAATGCAATCAAAGCTAAACCAATCGCTTGTTTCAAAGGAGAAACTGGTTCTTTCCCTTTTGCTCTCAATTTGTCCCAAAGTAAACTGAATGGTAAAGCCAAAAGCACCACAAAAAGTCCGTTGAATATCTGAACCATTGATGGCGGCATATCCCAGCCAAAAATATTTCTGTCAGTTTGATTATCTGCGATGAAGGTTAGTGATGAACCTGCTTGTTCAAAAGCTGCCCAGAAGAAAATAATGAAAAACGAAACAATGTAGATTACCCAGATTCTCTGTCTTTCGATTTTATTTTCAGCAGAACTCATAATTAAGAATGCTAATGAAATGCCGGCTGCATAGATGAAAGGGTAAATAATTCCCTTAATCAATTGACCCATTTCCACAGAGTTAAATCCAAATTCACCTACCAAAAAGTATCTGAAAATGAAAAACAGGATTACAAATAAAATTGTAGTAATTCCAATTGATTTTCCTGTGAATTTTGCAGTCTGAGATTCTCCTTCTTCAAAGTCTTCACTTGTATTATGCTTCGGCAATCCACCAATTGGTCTTCCTTCTGGTGTTACAACATATTTATTTTTAAGAATAAAGAAAGTTACAGTTCCAATCAACATTGCGATAGAAGCCGCAAGGAACCCCCATTTGAAAGCAAAAATATCTCTTACTCCGGCAGCGTCTTTTACATCACCAACGTAAGGACAGATGAACTGACCCAAGAATGCTCCAATGTTGATCCCCATATAGAAAATCGTGAAAGCAGAATCCAGTTTAGATTTTTCTTGTTTTGGATAAAGACTTCCAACCATTGATGAGATATTCGGTTTGAAGAACCCGTTTCCGAAGATAATTACAAAAAGAGCAAACCACATTAGACCTTTTGCACCGCCAAGGTTGTCAGAAAAAGTTGAAGCACTTAAGAAAAGCAAGAATTGCCCAATCGCCATCAAACTTCCTCCTAAAATAATACAGTTTCTGTTACCCAAATATTTATCAGCAATGAAACCTCCCAAAAGTGGCGTTAAATAACACAATGCCAAGAATCCACCATAGATGATAGAAGCATCGGCTTCTCTTATCAGTAGAGAGTTTACCATAAATAAGGTAAGCAATGCTCTCATCCCGTAAAAATTAAAACGCTCCCACATCTCCGTCCCAAATAGGACCCACAAGCCTTTAGGATGTTTCGAACTAGTCTTTACTGTCTCCATATAAATTAATTGTTAAATTTTCTTAAAGGTAACAAATATAGTTTTTTTTCATCAACGTAAGTGATTCAAGTTGCTGTTTATGTAAGATTTAATAATCCATATTTTACAGATTTGATTTAATTTTGTCTTTTTATGGAAATGAATTTAGAATTTAGAAAGGCAATTGCCGAAGATTCTTCGGTGATTTGGGAAATATTACAGGACGCTATTACAAGGAGAAAAAACGATGGCAGTCGTCAATGGCAGGACGGTTATCCAAACTTAGAAACTGTAAAGTCTGATATCGAAAAAGGATTCGGGTATGTTTTATTGGTGGACGGAATTGTTGCAGGTTACAGTGCACTGATTTTCAATGATGAGCCAGCTTATGACGCTATCGAAGGAGAATGGCTGACTAACGGAGACTTTTTGGTAGTTCATAGAGTTGCGATTTCAGATAAATTTGCGGGGAAAGGTTTATCTAAAAAGATTTTTAGCTTTATAGATGATGTTGCAAAAGAGAATAATACATTCAGTATAAAAGTGGATACCAACTTTGATAATCCGGCAATGCTGACGATTCTGGATAAATTAGGCTATCAATATTGCGGAGAAGTTCATTTCCGGGGAAGTGCAAGAAAAGCTTTTGAAAAAGTGCTTTGACTTTATTGAAATTTGAGCAAACAAAAAGCGAAATTAATTAGACTAATTTCGCTTTTGTTTTTATTATAAGTCTTTGTCGATTTAATGTCCACTTTCTTTCATTATTCTGTTCAGTCTTTTTAGCATCATTAATCCTAGCAATGTTGCAAATATCAATAAGCCGAAATTAACAAGAAAATAGTTGGCTTTGTTTTCATAATTGTACCAGGTGCTTGCAAGGATTCCCGACAATTTATTCCCAACAGAATTGGCTAAGAAGAAACCTCCCATCATCAGCGCTGTCAATCTTGCCGGAGATAATTTGGAAACGAATGACAATCCCATCGGCGACAGGCAAAGTTCGCCAATTGTAACAACACCATAACCTGCAACCAACCAAAGTGAAGAAACCTTTTCTGCGCCGTTATTTCCAGCATAAACAGCAGCAACCATTACCAGGCAAGATAAGCTGGTGATGAACAATCCCAAAACAATTTTACTTGGTGTCAAAGGTTCTTTTCTTCGTTTTCTAAGCATTGCCCAAACTCCGACAATTACAGGTGTTAATGCAATTACCCAAAATGGATTTATCGATTGAAATAATTCTGTATTATACAGGAAAACAGGTTTGTCGGGATTGGATTCTAATTCTGCTTTTTTCCCAGCGGAAACATTTCTAAAGTAAATATCTTTTCCTGTTTCTTTCAAAGCTTTTCCGTTAGCATCTTTCTGAGAACGGAATTGCTCATCAAAAATAGGTGTTTCTTTATCCGCATAGCTTTTTTCTTCAACAAGATAAAGCGAAGCCAAAGGTTTTTCCACAGATTCGGAAACACTTCTATCAGTATAATAATTCGCCCATCTGGTCAAAGCTGTTCCATTTTGTTTGAAAACTGCCCAGAAAAACATACTGATTAAGAATATCGAAAGCAAAGCCCCAATCGCCGGTTTCTCCAATGGATTCGATTTGAAATAAAGTGAAACATAGAAGTAAATAACAGGGACACAAGCGAAAATAAAGGCATCTGTATTTGTACTTGCAAAGATATTAGCTCCTAAAACCATTGTTGGAACAAACCAACCGATAACACCTGCAATAATTGCAGGAACAAAAACCTTCATCAGGATTTCAGATAATTTGGTGTCACCTTCCTGACTTGGCTTCATTATCGCTGCGTGTCTGTAATGTTTCAGTCCGATTGTGAAAATCACCAATCCAAGCAACATCCCAACGCCGGCTGTTATAAATGCTTCGCCCCAACCGAATTTGTTACGCATAAACGCCGCAATAATATTACAGATAAACGCTCCGATGTTGATTCCCATATAGAAAATATTGTAACCAGAATCTTTGTTCGCTTTGTAAGGTTCTTCAGAATAGAGATTTCCTAAAAGTGTAGAAATAGTCGGTTTAAAGAAACCATTTCCTATAATAATCAATGCAAGAGAACCATAGAATAAAGGCAAATCTTTGAAAATTCCAACACCAATATAGCCTGCAGCCATCAAAACACCACCAAGATAAATGGATTTGATATAACCTAAAACTCGGTCAGCTAAAAATCCACCTAAAAACGGAGTAAGATAAGTCAGTGCTATGAAGGTTCCGAAAATATCATCGGCATCTTTATCAGGAATTCCCAATCCTCCGGCAACGCCTTGTGGTTCTATCAGATAGAGAACGAAAATCCCAAGAATCAAATAATAACCGAAACGTTCCCACATCTCAGTAAAAAACAAATAAGGTAAACCTTTTGGATGTTTAGTCTTCATAGTATCAATTTTCACAACGTTCCCAAAAATAGGATTTTAAATTTAATAAATAAGAAAGCCTCTCAAATTTGAAAGGCTTTTGTTTATTTTTTTGTTGACATTGGTGGAGGTGGAGAAGTATATTCAATAATTTCTGTAGTTTTTGATTTTTCAGCTTTTACCAGACCATTGATGAAATTTTGCATTTCAGCTTTTCCCTTATCAAAATTGTTTTCATACGAAAAAGCAAAAGAACTTGCATAGCCTTCTTCTGTAAGATAATAATTTCCAATATATCGGAAATCTATTCCTTTTGTGTTGACAGAATAATCCATAAACAAAACTTTGATTCCGTTAACCGTTCTATACTCTGTCTTATTAATTTTAAAAAATTCTACGGATCCTTGTAAAGTAGATATTTTAAGATCCAGAAGATTTTTAAGGGTTTGTATAGGAATAACCTCAGAAATCAGACAACCCATAACCATTACATTTGGATTTTCCGAATTTTGGAAAGTGTACTCTGCTGTAGGTAGGTTGGATGTTTTAGCAGTTCTCCATTTTTTTGGATTGATATAGATTCCGGCTTCAATTTTTTTGCTTTTCAGAAGAAAAGTAGATTCTTTTGATTTTACAAATGCTGTCTCATTTGTTTCAATTTCATCCAATGTTTTTTCATCACTTTCATTCACAAAACGCCAAGTTTTATTATCAAAAAGAACAACCTCTTTTCCATCTTCGGTAAGTGCTTTTACTTGAGAGCTCGATAATGAATAAATTGTTATAAATAAAAATGTAAAGATTTTTTTCATGGCTGTTTTGGATGAAATTTTTCCCAAAAATAAGTCTTTAACTTTTAATAAATGCCTCTCAATATTGAAAGGTATTTATTAAAAGTTTATGTTGATTACAAATTCTCCAAAATAAAATTTGTCATTTTCTCATAAAGTTGAGGTCTGGTTTGTCCGCCATAAATACCGTGGTTTTTGTCCGGATAAGCCATAAAATCAAATTGTTTTTTATTTTGAATCAATGCTTCCGAAAACTCCATAGAGTTCTGGAAATGAACATTGTCATCAGCTGTTCCGTGGATTAATAGGAATTTTCCTTTTAACAGATTCGCAAAAGTTGTCGGTGAATTCTGGTCGTAACCTTCAGGGTTTTCCTGCGGCGTCTGTAAGAATTTTTCTGTGTAAACTGTATCATAATATCTCCAGTTGGTCACCGGCGCGACTGCAATTCCCAATTTGAAAACGTCCGCACCTTTTGTCAAAGCCAAAGAACTCATATAACCACCAAAGCTCCATCCGAAGATTCCTATTCTTGATTTATCAATGTAAGATTGATTTCCGAACCATTTTGCAGCAGTAATCTGGTCTTCGATTTCATATTTCCCCAATTGTTTGTAAATAACTTTTTTAAATTTTGCACCTTTATAACCTGTTCCACGGCCGTCCACACAAGCAACGATATAGCCTTTTTGAGCAAGCATTTCGAACCAGATTCCGTTTCCGCCGTCCCATGAATTGGAAACCTGCTGAGAACCCGGACCGGAATATTGGAACATAAACAATGGATATTTTTTGTTCGGGTCAAAGTTTTTCGGTTTGATAATCCAGGCATTCAGTTGGTCGCCAACCGAGTTTGGAATGGTCATGAATTCTTTAGTTACAAAATTATCTTTCTGAAGCTTAGAAAGCAATTCGTTATTGTTTTGAAGTTCTTTGATTTCTTTTCCGGAAGCATCTTTCAAAACATATTTATTTGGAGAAGAAGCTGTCGAATTCGTATTAATAAAATAATTAAATGACTTACTGAAACTTGCCGAGTTATTGCCTTCAGGATAAGAAATCAAGGTTGTTTTTCCTGAGTTGATATTCAATTTTGAAACCACTTTGTTCAGACTTCCTTTTTCAGTAGTTTGAATATAGGCTTCTTTGGTTTTTGGATTGTAACCGTAATAATCTGTGATTTCCCAATTGCCTTTTGCGACTTGTTTTTTCAGTTTTCCATCTTTCTCGTACCAATACAATTGTCTGTAACCATCACGTTCCGAAGCCCAAAGGAAAGAATTATCGTCTAAAAACTCCAGAGTCAAGTTGTCGGTTTCTATCCAGGCGTTGTCTGTTTCAGAAAGCAATTTGCTTACGTTTCCAGATTTGGTATCCACTTTTAACAAATCCACTTTGCTGTGATGTCTGTTGCTTGTTGCCAAAGCGATTTCGTCTTTACCGTTCGTTTGCCATAGTTGTGGAATGTAATAATTCTCAAAACTTCCAAGATTCAGAGCCGTTGTTTTTGCTGAGTTTAATTGATAAAGATTGGCGGTAACTGTTGAGTTGGTTTCGCCTGCTTTTGGATATTTATATCGCATTTCGGTTGGGTAAAGCGATTTTCCATAAATAGGAATATAGATTTCCGGAACTGCAGATTCATCGAATCTTACAAATACGATCGCATCTCCCGCTTTGTTCCATTGATAAAAATCGGCGTGACCAAATTCCTCCTCATAAACCCAGTCTCCCAATCCATTGATGATTGAATTTTTCTTCCCGTCATTCGTAATCTGCGTGATTTTTCCAGAAGTCAAATCCTGATAAAATAGATTGTTATCAACAATGAAAGCGACTTTGCTTCCGTCCGGAGAAAACTTCGGTTCCTGAATATAATTTCCGTTATTAAGCGGCGTTACTTTATTTGATTTCAAATCCTTCACATCAAATTTTCCTAAAAATGAATGCCTATAGATATCCTGACTTTCTTTTTGCAACAAAATCTTAGATTCATCTGCAGAGAAAATATAAGATTCGAAACTTCCGTCTACAATGTTTCCAACTTTTTGGAAAGTCTTGTAACTGTATTTTGCGATGCCGTCTTTTTCGATGGTTGCATAATTCTCCCCGTCATTCAACGATGCAATTCCTGCAATACCTTTTCCACGATAGTATCCGGAGTAGATTTTATTTAATGTAATTTCTTGTGCATTAATATTTTGTGAGAAAACTGCTGTCATCATAACAACAGAAACAAATATTTTCTTCATTTTTCAAATTTTAGAGTTGTAAATATATTTATTTTTTGTCTAATATGTTGAGTTGTAGCCTAACCCTTTCAGAGCTTCTAATTCTGAAAGGGTTTTCTAACATCGAATTGCAAATGCGTGAAGGATAGTAGTGGAAATCCTTTTTTGTGTGGAATTGGTGCAGGAAAAAGATTGTAACGGATAGCCCGACCCTAGCGTTGGCCCTTCGAGAGCTTCAGTATCGCAAGTGTTGGCGAGGGGCACGCCCAAATACTGATAACTGTCAACTGAAAACTTTCAGCCAAATTCCTTATCTTTGCGCCATTATTTTTCTCACTTAAACCGTTTATAGCATGCAACTGTACAACACCTTAAGCGCAGAAGAAAGAGCTCGACTTATCGATGAGGCCGGACAAGAGCGCCTTACATTGTCTTTCTATGCGTATGCCAAAATTGAAAACCCTAAGAAATTTCGCGACGACCTTTTTATAGTCTGGAACGCTCTTGATGCGTTGGGTCGGATCTATGTGGCGCACGAAGGAATCAATGCTCAAATGAGCGTTCCTGCAGAAAATTTTGAAGCTTTTCGTGATACGCTGGAAGTTTACGATTTTATGAAAGGTATACGTCTTAATGTAGCTGTGGAGCAGGATAATCACTCTTTTTTGAAGTTAACAATCAAGGTTAGAAATAAAATTGTGGCTGATGGTTTGAATGATGAGACTTTTGATGTGACCAATAAAGGAATTCACTTGAAAGCTCAGGAATTCAATAATATGTTGGAAGACCCGAATACGATTGTGGTGGATTTCAGGAATCATTACGAGAGTGAAGTTGGCCATTTTGAAGGTGCGATTACGCCGGATGTTGAGAATTTCCGTGAAAGTTTGCCGATTATTAATGAGCAATTGCAGGATTATAAAGAAGATAAAAATCTTTTGATGTATTGCACCGGCGGAATCCGTTGTGAAAAAGCGAGTGCTTACTTCAAACATCAGGGTTTCAAAAATGTTTACCAATTAGAAGGCGGAATTATAGAATATACACGCCAAATAAAAGAGGAAAATATTGAAAGTAAATTCATTGGAAAGAACTTTGTGTTTGACCACAGGTTAGGAGAAAGAATTACGGACGATATTATTTCTCAATGTCACCAATGCGGAAAACCTTGTGATAATCACACCAATTGTGCGAATGATGCTTGTCATTTGTTATTTATCCAATGTGATGAATGCAAAGCAATTATGGAAAATACTTGCTCAACAGAATGTCATGAGATAATCCATTTGCCTCAGGAAGAACAAGTTGCGAGAAGAAAAGGACTTCAGGTTGGAAACAAAGTATTCAGAAAAGGTAAATCTGAAGCTTTGAAATTTAAAAATTCGGGAGACTTGTCAACACAAACTTTGGCAAAAGCTACAACAAAACCTGAAACGAAGGATATTCGTCAGAAAATTAAAGTTAAAAAGACTTTGATTGGAAGAGCGGAACATTATTTTACCAAATCTAAGATTGCACAGTTTCTAATTGAGAATAATGAACTTGCTGTAGGCGATAAAGTTTTAATTTCTGGCCCTACAACCGGAGAACAAGAAATTAAAATAACTCAGATTTTTGTTGACGGCGAATTCAGCAGTTCGGCAAAAGTTGGAGATCAGATTACCTTTGAACTTCCATTCAGAGTGAGATTGTCAGATAAGTTGTATAAAATTTTACAAGATTAAATCATTTTTTACGATGAATTTTAGTCTCACAAAAAGGGAACTTAGAACCATTTATAAAGAAAAAAGAATGGCCTTATCACAAGATGAGGTCAGTTTTTTGTCTAAAAAAATCTTTGAACAATTTGTTTTACAATTTAATATTATTGAAAATCAAAAAGTTAATGTTTTTTTGCCGATTAAAAAATTTAATGAGATAAATACTCAATTTTTTATCGATTATTTTTTTGATAAAAAAGTTCGTGTTTTTGTGCCTAAAATTCAAAGCGAAAAAATGATTTCTGTGGAGATTTTTCCGGATTCAGAATTCGAAATTAACAATTGGGGAATCAAAGAACCGATTTCTAATATTGACGCTAATGATGAATTGGACTATGTTTTAGCACCATTATTATATTGTGACCGATTTGGAAATAGGATTGGTTATGGAAAAGGGTTTTATGATTCTTTCTTTATGAGTGATTTGAAGATTCATAATAAAATTGGTTTAAATTTCTTTTCTCCGAATGAAGCTATTATAGATGTTTTTGGAAAAGATGTTGCCTTGGATGGGTTGATTACACCTTCAGAATTTGTGAATTTTACTATTAAATAATTGGTAATCAAGTATATTTATTTGTAAATCACTTTACAATGATATTACAAGTTATTTATTAATGATTTTTGTCAGACCGTCCTACATTTGTAATGTAATTATGACACAATAATTAGGAACAACAAATCAATAATAATAATTAATTAAAATTTTAGAACATGAAAAAGTCATTATTCGTAGCTGCTATCGCTGCAATCTCTCTAGTTGCTTGTAACAAAGCTGATAAAGTTGAAACTGCTGCTGTTGATTCAGTAGACGCTACTGCTGATTCTGCAATCGCTGCAATCGATTCTACAAAAACTGCAACTGTTGATTCAGTTAAAGCTACTGCTGACTCTGCTAAAGCTGAAGTAAAAGCTGACGAGAAAGCTGCTAAAGAAGAAATCAAAAAATAATTAGATTCCAAATCTAGTTTAAAACAAAACCCGCTAATTAGCGGGTTTTGTTGTTTTTATAGTATCAGAATCCTTTTTGTAGAAATTGGTAAAGTAAAACTTAAACTCTTTCTGGAATTTGACTGGTGATGCTTTCAGTGTATATTGAGCTTTTCTGTTGACTGTTGTGATGTAAGTTCTTTTGTTGTCATAATATTCTACATCAAAATTGGCAAAATCCAAAGTGTCATTTTCTTTTACAGTTTTAGACGTCGTGAGTTTGCTCACTTTAGCAAATTTCACCTTCAAACTGTCCATTTCTTTTAATAGTGGTGTCAGATTGCTGGAATCTTTTAATAAAAAGTGAGCTTGCATTTGTGTGTAAATCACAGAATCTATTTCTGTATCCTTGTTTCCGGAAGTATAAAGGGCAGATAAGTCTAACAAATCCTGAACTTTTTGAGTCGTAATCAGGTTGATTGCCTGTAAGCTATCTAGTTTTGTCTTAGAATAAGTTCCGTTGTTATTGGCGTTTCTAATGACTTCTATAGAATTTTCGTCGCCTTCATATTTTTTATTGCAGGATATTACTGTTGCAGTTACTATAGTTATACCTAATATCCAATAATATATTTTATTTTGTTTTTTCATCGTCAGTGATTTTGAATTTAATCATTACAATTTTTCCGTTTTTCATTTGAGAATCTATCACTTCCAGATTTTCCAAAGTTGTAGTAGGAAGCGTAACCAGCGAGATATATTTCTGCTTGTCCATAGTTTCTATCCCATAAATATCACTATCAACTACCTGATAGATCAGCGCATTATCACTAATTAATCTATTCAGTTGTTGGGTTTTTTTCTTGAAATCTTTTATCGATTTTGAGTAATAATATAACTGAACAGCATATTCGTTAGGTTTCAGCTCAATATTCTCTGTGTCAGGCGCATTGGTCAAGTCTCTTGTTATTTCTTCAGCTTTATAGAAAGGAGAAGAAATAATCATTTTCAAGCTTTTGCTTTTTGTTTCATAAACAAATTTTGAATTTGGTTTTACCTTAAAAAGAATAGGAGATTCGTTTTCTCTGATGATTTTAACGTCGAGTTCGCCTTTTATTGAGGAGTTTCTGTCTGCATCTGTAAAAGCATAAGTGTACTTTTTATAAAACAAATTATCATAAAATACTAATATCAAAACTATTGCAAACAGGAAAGCCGAAATTCCCAACCACAAATATCTTTTTAAAAAATTTTGTTTTTGACTTTTGAAATTGATATTTTGATTAATCTCGTCAAAAGCCTGATTGTCTACAGAAACTGGAGGCTTTTCAGTAACTGAAGTTTGATTTTGTCCTACTGTAACTATTTCTATAGGTTCTTCAATCTGCGTTTCTGAAACTACAGTGGCAGTCATTTCCTCTGCAGAAGTAGCAATAGGGTTTTTCTTTTTAAACTCAGACCAAGAATTGAATCCGGAATAAACGGATAAGATATTCAGCATATCAATTCTAGGAATTTTTTCCTGAGAATTATTCTTGAAGTAAGTGTAAAAAGTTTTTTCGCTGATATTCCCTTTGGCTTTTTGTCTCAAATCTTCTTGGAAATAAATAATATCTATTCCTTTCCATTTGGAAATATCATCATATGCTGGGGAATGCGTCTCAAGATATTTGCCCTGAACAGCCTTTTTTAAGGATTGAAAATGTAAAAATTCGGTATCGCTCAAAATTCTATTTATTCTTAAATTGTTGATTTACAGTAATTGTTATTTGTAAATCGTGTTTTACAAATATATTACAATTAATTTTCAAAACAAAAATATTTTATCGATATAATTTTGCCCTGTTCAAATAATGGACAATCTATTAACTAACAATTTAATTAAATTATTATGAAAAAGTCATTCTTCGTAGCTGCTATCGCTGCTGTAGCTCTTGTAGCTTGTAAAAAAACTGAAACTGTTGATACTGCTGCTGCTGATTCTGCTGCTGTTGATTCTGCTGTTGCTGTAGTTGATTCTGCTACTACTGCTGGTGTTGATTCTGTTAAAGCTACTGCTGATTCAGCTGTTGCTAAAGTAGATTCTGCTGCTACTGCTAAAAAATAATCTTAACCAAGTTAAGAATTTTAAACCGTTTCTTTCGAGAAGCGGTTTTTTTATTTCTCCAATTTCTGTCTTAGGATTTCGTAGCAAGTAATTGCGGCTGCATTACTTAAGTTTAAAGAATCTATACTTCCGGACATTGGAATCAAAACATTTTCTCCTTTATCTTTCCAGAAGTCACTTAAGCCGGAATGTTCTGTTCCGAATAAAATCGCAGATTTCTCTTTTAAATTTTTTGTCTGAATATTTTTTGCATCTTCACTCATAAAGGTTGTGAAAATTGGATATTCGTAAGTTTTTAAAAATTCCAAAGTTTCTTCGTTGGAAGCTTGAAAGATATTCATCCCGAAAAGACAACCAACACTAGATCGGATAACATTCGGGTTGTAAAAATCTGTTCTAGGGTCTGTTACAATCAAAGCGTTGATGCCGAAAGCTTCGCAACTTCTCAAGATTGCTCCAAGATTTCCTGGTTTTTCTACACTTTCTAAAATAATAATTGCGGAATCTTTTTTTGGACTAAAATCTTCTAGAGTTCTTTCTTCAAGTTTATAAATCCCGATGATTCCTTCTGTTGTTCCACGGTAAGCGATTTTTTCATAAAGCTTTTCTGAAACGTAATGGATTTTAGAATCTGGTAATTTTCCTTTGAAAATAGATTCGCAGATGAAAAATTCTTCCGGCTGATTGCCAAAATGCATTGCTCTTTCGTTTTCCTGCTGACCTTCTACGATGAAAACGCCGGCTTTTCTTCTGTCCTGATTTTTGGTCAAAAGTCGGGTTAGTTTTTTTATTTTTTCGTTTTGAAGGCTTTCTATGAGCATTTTGAGAATTTTTGCAAAGGTACAAAGTAGTTATGAGTTATGAATGATGAGTTCTTTAAAATGACAAGGTTGGATTTGTGACTAATATTCGACTTGGCGAAGCGCGTGAGGGATAGTAGCGGAAATCCTTTTATGTCCGACTAGTCGGACATAAAAGATTGTAGTGGATAGCCCGACCCGAGTATTGGATTTTGCGTTGGCAAGGGGCACGCTCAAATTAGATGTAATGAGAAGATGAAAATTTGTATATCTTTGTTTTATGATTTTACGAGGAGAAAATTTGATCAAAGAATACGGACCGAAAAAGGTTGTGAAAGGCGTTTCATTGGAGGTTCAGCAGGGCGAAATCGTCGGACTTTTGGGACCAAACGGAGCCGGAAAAACGACGTCTTTTTATATGATTGTTGGATTGGTGAAACCTACTTTTGGCAATGTTTTTTTGGATAAACAAAATATCACTAAAGATGCGATGTATAAAAGGGCGCAGAATGGCATTGGTTATCTGGCGCAGGAAGCTTCGGTTTTCAGGAAGTTGTCTGTTGAAGATAATATTCTGGGCGTTTTGCAATTGACAAAGCTTTCTAAAAAAGAACAGCAAATGAAATGTGATGCGCTGATTGAGGAATTCCATTTGGAACACGTTCGTAAAAACCGTGGTGATTTGCTTTCCGGAGGTGAAAGACGTAGAACCGAAATCGCACGTTGTCTGGCGACAAGCCCGAATTTTATTCTTCTAGATGAACCTTTTGCAGGAGTTGACCCGATTGCTGTGGAAGATATTCAGAAAATCGTAAGGTCTCTTGTAGAGAAAAATATTGGGATTTTGATTACCGACCACAACGTTCAGCAGACTTTGGCGATTACGAACAAAACTTATATTATGTTCGAAGGGAAAATTCTGAAAGAAGGTCTGCCAGAGGATTTGGCGAATGACCCAGATGTTAGAAAGGCTTATCTTGGAGAGAATTTTAGGTTTGAGAAGTTTTAAATTTTATAGCGAAGGCAGAAAGTTTTTAATTTATTATAAATATAAAAAGTCGCAAAGGAAAACTTTGCGACTTTTTTATTGCTCAAATCGAATACCTACGCACCTTTGCGAAAAAAATAAATTATTCAAAATCCTACTGACAAACTCTTGTCACAACTGCATTATAAATTTGTATCAAATAAAACAAACTATTATGAACGCAAACGCAAAAGTCTTGGACTCACAACAACTTTTAATCCATTGGCAAGGACACAGAAATCTTACTAGAAGGGTAATTGAAGCTTTTCCAGAGAAAGATTTATTTGAGTTTTCAATTGGCGGAATGAGACCTTTCGCAAAATTAGCTTTGGAATTATTGGCAATCGGCGGGCCGGCGCTTAAAAGTATCGTTGGTCAAACTATCGATGCTTTCAACGAAGAAGCTTTCCAACCAAGTACCAAAGCCGAAATCCTAGTTAAATGGGACGAAGAAACGGAAACAATCAACGAATATTTTTCTCAGATTTCAGAAGAACGTTTTCAGGAGATGTTTAATCTTTTCGGACAATACGAATTTCCAATCTACCAGAATATTCTTTATTTTGTTGATAATGAGATTCATCACCGAGGTCAAGGTTACGTTTATCTGAGAGCCTTGGGAATTGAACCGCCGTTTTTCTGGGAAAGAGAAAGGTAAGAAGATGTAAGAATCAAGAACAAAGAGAAAAGACAATAACCGTTTCGTTTGAAGCGGTTTTTTTATAAGGTATAACTGTCGTCTTTGTCATTCCGGAGGAATCTCAACAGTCTGGATTCCTCCGGAATGACAAAAAACTGTCTAATTATTTTTATGTTAGATTCTTAGAAATATTACCAATCAAATTAGTCATAATCACTTTCAGATTTTCAGGTTCTATGATTTGAGCATAATCCAAAAAAGTAATCAACCAACGAGGAAAACCCTCATCAATCCATTCGGTTTCGAAGGTCAGAAGCATTCCGTTTTCAGTTTCTTCTTCGACAGTCAATCCGTAATAAATTTTAGAATTCACAAGATGAGGCATTATTTTCTTTTCAACCAAAAGTTTGATCTGTACTTTTTTGTTTTCTGATTTTTTCCTGTAATCATTGATATTCCCATAATTCTGCAAAAATTGATTTTCAGTTTTCTCGATTTTTAAAATTCTATCTACACGGAATTGCCGGAAGTCTTTTCGCATCGTACAAAATGCCATCACATACCAATAATTGACTTCATAGAAAATTCCAACCGCTTCTATGATTCTTTCGCTAGCTTCATCTTTGACGTTTTGATAGTGGATTTTTAACTGATTTTTTTCGGCGATGCTTTCCAAAATTGTAGGAATAATATTCTTGATAGCATCTGGTTTTTCTGGTCGATGGGTATAAATATCTATTTGATTTTCAATATTCTGAACCATATTTTTCTCTGAATTTCGAATGACTGCTTTCACTTTTTCCATCGCAGAATTGTAATGAGAATCGAGACTTTCGTGAGAAAATTTCTGCATCAGTTTTTCTGCTGTGATGAAGCTCAAAACTTCTTCTTTCGTAAACATCACGGGTGGAAGTTTGTAGCCATCCACCAAAGAATAACCCGAACCAGCTTCTCCAAAAACCGGAATTCCTGCATTTTCCAATGTCTTGATATCTCTGTAAATCGTCCTGATACTCACATCAAATTTATCCGCCAAATCCTGTGCACGGACAACGGATTTAGTTTGAAGTTGCGTCAGAATCGATGTGACTCGGTCGATTTTTTTTATGTAATGGTCTTCGTTCATTCTTTTTGGTTTTCAATGACTCATTAATAGAAACTCATTTTAGAAAATTTTTTGAAGTTAATTTTCTCGCAGATTAATTGGATTTTGCAGATTTAACAAAATAAAATCTGCCCAATTTGCTAAATCAGAGAGACTTTAATTATTCATCTTTATAAGTTTTTACCAATCTGTCAAGATTCAAACTTCTGGCGGAAGCATCAAAAATTTCTCGATAAGTTCCTTCTTTTTCGTACAATTCTTCGTGTGTTCCGTTTTCCACCACTTCGCCTTTCTTCATCACATAAATCATATCAGAATCCAAAATTTGTGATAACGAATGCGAAATAATAATCACAGTTCTATCTTTTTTAATTGCATCCAAAGAATTTTTGATTTGTTCTGTTGCAATCGCATCCAGGCTCGCCGTTGGTTCATCAAGAAAAATAATTGGTGGATTTTTCAGGAATAATCTGGCGATGGCGATTCTCTGTTGCTGACCTCCAGAAAGTTGTGTGGCGTCGTGATTATAATCGTCTGGTAAATCCAAAATCTGCTCGTGAAGATAAGCTTTTGTTGCTGCTTCTTTGATTTCTTCTAAAGTGGCGTGAAGATTTCCGTAACGAATATTATCCTCAATACTTCCTTTGAAAATGTGATTTTTCTGAAGCACCAAACCGAGGTCATCACGCAGATAATCATTATCAAAATCATTCAGATTGTTGCCATCCAAAAGAATTTCCCCCGAATCAGGTTCATAAAATTTACAAAGCAAATTGATAATCGTGGATTTTCCTGCGCCACTCAATCCAACCAAAGCTGTGGTTTTTCCATTTTCGATTTTGAGAGAAATATTTTTCAAAGCTTTCATCCCGTTCGGATAAGTGAAATCGACATTTTTGATTTCAAAATTACCTTGGATTGGGATGTTGTTGATAGTTCCGTTTGGTTCGGTTTCGTCGTCGTCATTTAGGATTTCAAAATAACCTTCGGCATAGATGAACGCATCATTCATATCATCATAAATCCTGTGAAGCTGACGAATAGGCGCAGAAACGTTGTTGAACAACATAATATGAAGCATAATCGCACCAATCGTCATTTGCTGGTCGAGAACCAAATAAACCGTCAAAAGGATAATCAAAACAACACCAAATTGCTCGATAAAAGTTTTTAAACCATCGAAAATAAAACTCGTTCGGCGTGTGTACAACTGACTTTCCATCAAATGCATCTGAAGATTGTACTGTTTTCTCCCTTCAAATTTTTCACGAACAAAACTCTTGATAACCATTATGGAATTAATCAAATTCAAAAGTCCCGACGTTTTTTGCTCGCGTTGATTTCTCAAAGTTCGCCTGACGTTTCCAAGTTTTTTAGCTTGTCTGGAAGTCACATAAAAATAGATAGGAATCACAAAAGTCGAAACCAAACCAACGTAGAGATTCTGCATATACATCACAATCAAAGCGATAATGGCAGTTGAAAATAAGGGCAAAATATCAATGAAAAAATTCTGAACGAGTTTTGTTAAGCTTTCAATTCCTCTGTCGATACGGATTTGGAGTTTTCCGGATTCATGTCGGTCATCATTATAATAAGCAATTCTGTAGGTCAGGATTTTGTCAATCGCCGCTTGTGCCAATTCTGAACTGACGTTAATTCTAATTTTTTCGCCATAAAATTTCTGTCCAAACTGAATGAAAATATTGGCTAGTTCTTTTCCTAAAAGTATAATTGAAATCAGAATCAAAACGTGAATGCCTTCCTGCATTGGATTTGACAATCCAACTAATTTCGTTACCTCATCCACTGTATACTTCAAAACAATCGGGTTGACTTGTGCAAATAATGCACCAATAAAAGTCAAAGCTAAAGTCCCAAAAACCATCCATTTGTAAGGCTTTATGAAGCTTTTTAACTGATTGAAAATATGAATAAGATTGGTTGTTTTCTGAAAAGGTTTTTTCATAACAGCAAGTTAAGAATTATTAGAGTTTAACACAAAGGCACAAAGTTCTTTATTGTCGTTGATGCGTTTTAAGACAAAAATTAAATCGGAGATAAATATTCGAATACTTTAAAATAATTATTTGTGCCATTGTGTTTGACCTCTGTATTCAAATAAAAAAAGTTAATTTTAAACTTTCGTAAAAAGAAACAATGAAAATATATACAAAAACCGGCGATAAAGGTGAAACCGGACTTTACGGCGGAAGCAGAATTTCCAAAGCCAGTGCAAGAGTAGAATCTTACGGAAATATTGATGAACTGAATGCGAACATTGGCGTTGCAAAATCTCATATCGACGATGAAGGTGTCATTAATCAACTCAAAAAAATCCAGTTTGATTTGTTTACAGTTGGTTCCGAAGCTTCGACACCGATTGATAAATTGTTTTTGGCTAATGGAAAAGCAAGGTTACCATTGGTGATTTCTGACAAAGAGATCGAAGAATTGGAAATTTGGATGGACGAAATGGAAACAAAATTAGAACCTTTGCAATATTTCATTTTACCTGGAGGCGGAACAGCGGCGACTTTTCTTCATGTGGCGAGAACGGTTTGCAGACGTGCGGAAAGAAGTTTGGTTTTCCTTAATCAATCCGAAGAAATACGTGCGGAATTAATCAAATATCTGAACCGTTTGTCAGATTATCTTTTTGTTTTGGCAAGATATGTTTCGAAGTTAAATAATGAATCGGAAGAATATTGGAATCCTAATGATAGAAGTTAAGATGATGAGAAAATTAAGTATAATCTTAATTGGTGCAGTTTTTTTATCCTCTTGTACAGTTGCAAAACCTACAGATGAAACTGGAAAAGGCTTTTTCTTGAAATGGAAACATAAAAAAGATAATGAGAAATAAAGCCCTTCTTTTCATCAACGGAGATTCTCCGAAATCCATTCCCAATTTGTCAGGTTATGATTTGATTGCTTGCACAGATGGTGCATTTCATTATTTGAAACAATTGAAATTTCCTTTAGACAAACTTAGCTTTATTTCCGGTGATTTCGATTCTCATACAATTGAAGAAGAGATTATTAAACAGTCTGAGAATCATCAATTTGAAATTATAGAAACGCCTGACCAGAACAAAACAGATTTTCATAAAGCTTTGGAAATCATTATAGAAAAAGGTTTTGAAAATATTGATGTTTATGGCGGTAGTGGAGGAGAACAAGACCACTTTCTGGGGAATCTAAGTGTTGCTTTTGCTTTTAAAGATAAGTTGAACCTTAGGTTTTTTGATGAATATTCGTCCTATTATTTTATTCCTAAAGATTTTTCAATTTCTGGTGTGAAGGATAAAATGATTTCGTTAATGCCTTTCCCTATTGCAAAAAGCATCGAAACAGTTGGTTTGAAATGGCCTTTGTATCAGGAAGATTTAATACTCGGAGAAAGAATCGGCACGAGAAATGTTGCAGATAGCCAGGAAGTTTCAATCCAATATAAAGAAGGCGATTTGCTGATTTTTATCCAGAAATAGTATGAGTAAATTTTTGTGTTTTTTACTTCTTTTAATGACCTTGCTGAGTAATTCTCAAGTCATTGATTATCTGAATCCTCAATTCAAAGGAAAGGTGAAAAGTGCACATTACATCATTTATTTTGATGCCGGAAAAAGTGATTTTGCTGAGCCTTATGACGGGGAAATTGTAAAAGAATATCAGTATAGTTTTGATAAAGAAGGACATTTGGAAGCTATTTTGGAAATTCAGAATGCTGGAGATTGTCCATTTACACTAGAATTTGATAACGGAAAAATCAAAGCTTTTGTACAGAATCTTTGGAACGGCAATTTTTTACAGAAAGGAGAAATTAGTTGGAATGATAATTCGTATCAGATAACGAGTTTTGATATATTTAAAAATACAACCAAGCAGAAATTTGTCCTTGATACAAAATCTGAAATACAAGAAGCTACAATTGAAACTTATACAGAGTCAAAATTGTCTAAACAAGAACATTTGAAAGTCGTTCGGCAAGCGTCGGTTGTGAAGAAAATTTTATCTTCAAAATCTTATCCGAATGCGAAAACTGTGGAAAATTGTGAAATTGAATTCTCGGATTTGCAATTTGATTCTACTGGAAACCTGATAGCTTACAGAACAAAAGATTCTTGTTCTTTAACTTATGAAAAACACAAAATTAATATTGTGTATTGGGAATAATTCAGCTTTCAGAATCCATTATTTTTATGCAATTTTGCATCGTAAAACAATTAAATTTTTTTAGCCAGAAATGAAAATAAAATATTCTGAACTAATTGACCAAACGCTTTATTTTCCGACTGAGGAATTCAGTGTAGAAGAAAATAATCTGAAGTTCCACGACATCAATCTGATGGAAGTTGTGGAAAAATTCGGGACTCCTTTGAAGTTCAATTATTTACCAAAAATATCTCAGAATATAGAAAGGGCAAAATTCTGGTTCAAAGAAGCTTTTGAAAAGAACGATTATCAGAAAAATTACAGATATTGCTACTGCACAAAGTCCAGTCATTTTGCGTTTGTTGTAGAGGAAGCGTTGAAAAATGATATCAGTCTGGAGACATCTTCTGCTTACGATATGGATATCGTGAAATCGCTTTACGACAAAGGAAAAGTGGCTAAAGATATTGAAGTAATTTGTAACGGTTTCAAAACTGATGATTATTTAGCAAAAATTTCGGAGCTAATTAATAATGGTTTCGAAAATATTACACCGATTCTTGATAACTACAGAGAGTTGGATAAGCTAACGGAAAGCATTGATAGAACTTTTGACATCGGAATCAGAATTGCTTCTGAGGAAGAACCGAAGTTCGAATTTTATACCTCGAGATTAGGAATCGGCTACAAGGATATCATTCCTTATTACAGTCAAAAAATTGCTGAACATCCGAATGCTAGGCTGAAAATGCTTCACTTTTTCATCAATACCGGAATCAAAGACACGGCTTATTATTGGAACGAATTGTACAAATGTCTTCGCGTCTATGCTAGATTGAAAAAGATTGCGCCGGAAGTTGACTCGTTGAATATCGGTGGTGGTTTCCCAATTAAAACATCCTTGAATTTTGATTACGATTATGCTTATATGGTGAACGAAATTGTATCCCAAATCAAAAAATTCTGCGAAGAAGAAGGTGTTGAAGAACCTAATATCTATACAGAATTTGGAAGCTTTACAGTTGGGGAAAGTGGTGGTCATCTTTATAAAATTATTTCTCAGAAACGTCAGAACGACAGAGAAAAATGGAATATGATTGACTCATCTTTTATGACAACTTTGCCTGATACTTGGGCGATTTCCCGTCACTTTATTATGTTGCCATTGAACCGTTGGGATGATTCTTATGAGAGAGTTTTTCTTGGTGGGCTGACTTGTGATTCAGATGATTACTATAATTCTGAACAACACACGAATGCGATCTATCTTCCTGTTTTCAATGAAACAAAACCTTTGTACATTGGTTTTTTCCACACAGGCGCTTATCAGGAAACTATTGGTGGTTATGGCGGTGTTCATCACTGTCTGATGCCTCAGCCAAAACATATTCTGATTGATAAGGATGAAGACGGAAACTTCACTTACGAACTATTCCGAGAAGAACAAAAACCGGAAGATGTCTTGAAACTTTTGGGATATTAATTAGAAAATAAACTTTTAAATAAAAGGTAATACACAAAAAAGCGTCACGATAATTTCGGGACGCTTTTTTATTAATTTTTCTCGCAGATTTGGATTAAGCCGATTTTTTACAATCAGCGCAATCTGTCTAATCAGCGATAGAAATAATTTTTATTTGATTTCAGTAACGAACTCGTCTTTTGGTGTTCTGTATTTTTTAAGATTCAAAAGCCAATCTCCGCTTTCTTCTCTGTAGCCCAAAGGCAGAATCACAACACTTTTCAATCCTTTGTCAGCGAATCCTAATAATTCATCCAGAGCTTGATTGTTAAATCCTTCCATCGGCGTTGCATCTACTTTTTGCTCAGCAGCTGCAGCAATAGCCAATCCAAAAGAGATATAGGCTTGTTTTGCTGCATGTGTAGCGTGCCATTCGTTTCCAAGTGGTTCGTACATTCCCCAAAGTCTGGTTTTGTAATCGTCCATCGTTTCTTTTGGAATTCCTCTTTCAGATGTTGTTTTTTCGAAAACTTCGGAGATGCTGTTGTGAGAATAGCCGTCCCAAGCAGCCCAAACCAAAAGATGAGAACCGTCCGTAATCTGAGCCTGGTCAAAAGCAATCGGTTGGATTTTTTCTAATAATTCTTTGTTCGAGATGACAAATAATCTGTAAGGTTGTAAACCAGATGAAGAAGGCGCTAATCTTGCAGCTTCTACAATGTAGTCTACTTTATCTTGAGGAACGGCTTGTCCGTTCATTTTTTTGGTTGCGTAACGCCAATTTAAGTCTTCTAATAAACTCATTTTTAGATGATTTTTGATTTGAAGTAGCAAAGTTAAAGAAGAAAAGTTTATTTTTGTAATCAAGTTACAAAAAGTTACCATTACTAAAAAGTAACGTATTTGATAATTAAATAGTTACGAAATAATGTTAATAATAAATTAATATTGTGAATTCTTAAATAAACTCAATATGAAAATTAAATGTTGTAAAACCAATCTTCTCGCCGTTCAGGACACGATGGATATTTTGAAAGGAAGATGGAAAGTCCAAATCATTGCGGCGCTTTGTTATGATAAAATGCGCTTCTCGGATTTGCAAAAGGAGATTGTAGGTGTTTCCGCAAAAATGCTAAGCAGTGAACTGAAGGATTTAGAAATCAATCAATTGGTGACGAGAACAGTTCTCAATACGCAACCGATAAGTGTAGAATACGCCTTGACAGACTATGGAAGAACGTTGAAAAAAATCATTGAGAATCTTGCAGAATGGGGAGTTGAGCATAGAAAAAAGATTATCGGAAAAGTATTAGAGAATTAGTCCGGTTTGTTTCTTATTTTAAATTAAAAATTGATTTGAGCTTAGATTTTTTTATCTTTATTGTTTGGTTTTGGGATTAAGCAGAATATGTGGAAAAAGGTCTTTTCTTTGTTGGTTTTTTTGATGTTGGCAGTCACTGCTAACTCGCAGATTACTGATGCGCAGAACCTGACCAAAGATGTAGAAGCATTAATGTATTCTGACCCTGAAAAAGCATTGAAAACGGCACACTATATTGTTGCCAATCAAAGTTTTGGAAGTGTAGATGATGTTTATAATGCTTGTCTTTTACAGGCAGAGATTTACATTAATCTTGAAAGATATAATGATGCTGTCGTAAAATTGATTGCTGCCGACAGGCTTTCTCTCAATGTCAATAGCGATTTTTTCAAAGCTAAAAACGAGTATCTTATTGCCAAAATTTATCAGATAATAGGGTTTCAGAAATCTGTTTCTCATTCTATTTTGGAGCTTGATGATTTGTCAAAATCATTGAAAGATGAGGAGAAAAAAGTAGTGGAACTTTGGAAAGCTGAGTTGGAGATCCGGACTCTGGTTGCAGGGAAAAAATATAAAGAAGCTCTGGCTTTGATTCAGAAAAATCAAAATCTACAATCTGATTTGTATCCTACTTTTGCGATGCAGCTTAATCAGATTCAGTCAGAAATAAAAAATCAGCCGAGTAAAATTGATTTTAAAGATAATTCTTATTTCAAATTTTTATCTGATATTAATCTCCTGAAATCAAAAATTAAAACTAAAGATTTTCAGGAATCAGATTTGCTGGCGCTCAAAAAACAAAATCCCCAATATGGAGATGTTTTCTACAAAGATTTGTACAAATATTGGTCTCAGGAAGTTTGTAACGCAGGAAATGCAGAAGACTGTTTCCGGGTAAAAAAAGAATTTATCAGGCTGTTGAAGCTTTCAATTTCTGATTTACAGAATGCACGCGTCAATATCATCAACCTTATCGACCAAAAGGAAAAACAAATTAATCTCTCGGAAAAAGATTTTCAAAACAAAATTCTATTTGCCTTATTTGTCATCGGATTTTTATCGGTTATAGGCTATCTAATTTACTTTTTAGTGTTAAAAAATAGAATTAAAATGGTTAATTCTGAAATAGAAAAACGAAATATTTCTGATGAATATGAACAGAAGTTGAGTGATCAATTGAAAGATTTTCAGGCAAGTAACGTATTCGTAATTCCGGAAAAAACCGAAAATCTGATTCTTTCCAAATTGGATATTTTCGAAAAATCCAAGGAAGTGACCAATCCACAATTGTCTTTGGCAGTTTTGGCAAAACGCTTGGATACGAACTCAAAATATCTTTCGGAAATCATCAATAAACATAAACAGAAAAATTTCAATAATTATCTTAATGAACTGAGAGTTAAATATATAGTTGATAAGTTGGAAAATAATCCGGAATATCTGCAATATAAAACAAGCTATTTGGCGGAAGAAGCTGGTTTCGCATCCAGAACTACTTTTACTACAATTTTCAAAAATGTGACAGGAACGAGTCCGTCGCAATTCATCGACCAACTGAAAAATAAATAATTATGAAAACTTTATTATTTATTTTCTTTTTGATGAGTTCTCAGGCTGTTTTTGGACAATCGGAAAATAATGTGAAGCTGGAAGAGCAAATAACATCAGCAGACAGAATGGCTTTTGTAAATCCTGATTCTGCATTGACTACATTGAAAAAATTGGAGCCCAAAATAGATGGTGGAAGACTAAAAAGTAAATTCTTACTCGCAAAAGGAAGTGCTTATTCGGTAAAACACCTTTCCTCGGATGCGCTCAAATGTGGCTTCGAATCTCTCAATAATTCACAAAAAGGAAAGGATTCTTTGATGATGATTAATGCGCTGGGATTCATTGGAAATCAGTATTATATCCTTAAGCTCAACAAAAAAGCGATTAATTACCTCAACAAAGCGGAAACGATTATCGATTACCTCAATGATGACTCTTTACAGCAGGTTACAGCGAATATCTATTTTGTTAAAGCATTGATTTACAAAGATAATCTGGATTCTGAGTTTGCAATTCGGTATTTTGATAAAGCGATTAACGAATATAAGAAGAGCAAAGATAAAAGCACTTTGCTGAATGTCAATATCACTAAAATGCAAAAAGGCTATTCTCTAATCGATATTGGAAGGGCTGACGAGGCGGAAAGTATTTATTTGGAAGTAGTTAAAGAAACTGAATTTCACAAAATTTCAGAACTTTATCCATATGCTAAGATTGGGCTCGCTGCTGTTTACGAAAGTAAAAAGCAATTTGAGAAAGCTAATAAAATTTTGTTAGAAGCTGAAAAACAAATAAGGAATACTTCTAACATAGGAATGTTGACAGAAGTTTATGATGCATTGAGTCAAAATTATCTCGGGCAAAATGATAAGGAGAAATATTTCTATTACAGCCAGAAACTAGAAAATCATCTGCTTCAAAATGATGAGATAGAAAAAAAATCTTTCTCAGATCTGTTAAATAAAAATATAGAATCTCGGGATTTGGAATTAGAAAATAATCAAAGATTATTCGGTATATTTATTATTTTGATATTTTTAATTGTATTAGGAAGTTTATTTTACATCAAAAAAAGAATAAATCAACTGAAATCGGTAAATAATTGATTTTAATTGCTTCTTTGTTTTAATTGTTTGTTTTTCAATGCTTTGTGTTTCTAAAATATTGTCGTAATTCTTGTAAATTCTACGATTCTAAACAGTAAACATTTTCTTTTGTTCAATTTCACAACTACATTTGATCCATAATTTAAATTTGAATGATATGAAATTGAAAAACGCTTTTTTTGCTTCTTTATTTTTATCGGGAATGTTATCTGCACAAACGATATCAATTAATACAGAAGTGCCAGGTAATCCTGCTGCAGCAAATAGTATATATGAATATTGGTATTGGGCTTACGGTATCCAGGTGACCGGAAGTGGTTTTGCAGCCAATTCTGCAATCAAATTTACATCGGTTGATCCGCAAGGTGGTTTAAGAAGTTTATCTTCTACAACAGACGCGAGTGGAAATGTGACGTTCCAGTTCAATGGTTGGACCAATGTTTCGCCATTAGGATATTATACTCTTAATGTTGAAGATGCTTCCGGAAAAACGGCTTCCGGAAATTATACGGTTATCAAAGATCCTAAACAGGTGATTACTGGTGAAGCTGCTCCTGGAGAATTCAAAATGGGAGATTTTGTTTCGGGAACTAAGATTAAAGTGAAAAATTTGGTTCCTTATGGTCAGGTTAAAATTAATGTTGGTGATCCTGCATCTAATGGCTGGGAACTGAATAAAGATGAAGAAATGTATGCAGATGAAAATGGAGAATTGAGTATTGATTTCAATTCCAATTCCAGACTTTTTGCGCCTGCAGGAATGGTTCCGCTTCAGCCTGTAGAAGGTAACTGGGTATTGAGCTATAACGATTGGTCTGGAGAAGGCTTGAAAGGAAGTACAAAAATAAGAGTATTGCCAAACAACCCAAATAATTCGTCTTATTGTTCAGTTTCAGCAACTACATCTGAGCCAATTACGTCTGTAACTTTTGCAGATATTTCTAACGCTTCTGATCCTAATGCCAGCAGTTCTTACGAAAATTTCCTTTCTAAAGTTGGAAATCTTGAAAGAGGTAAAGAATATAAAATCACAGTGCAGGGAAATACTACTGGATCTTGGAAAGTGAGCACTTTTACTGCCTTTATCGATTGGAATCAGAATGGAACACTTGATAATGCAAACGAAATCTACAGAATCGGTTTTGTGAAAGGAAGTACAGGGATGGATGATCAATTCGCTGAATTGATAATTAAAGTTCCTGAGGATGCAGTAGTTGGAAATACAAGGTTGAGACTTCTAAAAGTTAATTCACCTTCGACTTTTGCAATGTTCTGGCCAACCGGCGCTTGTGGCAACTATAATAATGGACAAGTTGAGGATTATACATTAAAAGTTACGGAAGCATTAGCAACTGGGGAAACTTCTTTGAACAAAGTTCAGTTGTATCCAAATCCGGTTAAAGATGTATTGACAGTTTCTTCAAACAAAAAAGTGAATTCGATTTCAGTTTACAATACTGCTGGACAATTGGTAAAAACAGTTCAGAACGCCAACACGGTTAATATGAACAATCTATCTGCTGGCGTTTATGTTGTTAAAACTGATGTTGAAGGGAAAACAGAGACTTCTAAAGTCATCAAGAAATAATCAAATTTCTTTCAAATAAACTAAAATCTTCTCGGCTATTGTAAAACTATCTTTTATTGATAGCTGGGATTTTTTTGCCAAAATTTAACCGAAATTCAAGAAATCTATATGAAAAAAACTATACTTTTTTTATCCAGTTTCATAGGAACTGTAGCAATGGCACAAGTAGACGTGGTTGCCTCTTCCGGAACTGAAACTGCTACTTATACCACAGTGAAAGGTGCTTTTGATGCTATCAATGCCGGAACACATCAAGGTGCAATCAATATCACGCTTACAGCAAACACTTCCGAAACTGCAACAGCGGTTTTGAACAGAAGCACAGGAACAACTTCAAACTTCACTTCGGTTTCATTGAAACCTGCGACTGGAACTACTGCTACAATTACCAACTCAACAACGGCTGGTCCGGTTCTGAGAATCTTGGGAAGTAATGTGACAATTGATGGAAGCAATAATGGTTCAAATTCCAGAGATCTTAGTATCATTAATGGCTTTGCAACGGGATCTGTTGTAATTGGAATGGGATCTTCTGATGCCGCTAATCCATTGAGTAATGTTACTATAAAAAATACCACAATCATTAACGGTGCAAAAAATACGGGAAGCGGAATCATTGTAAGTAATGCGGCTGGCGCTCAAACTGCGGGCTATTTCAATAATATCAGATTAGAAAACAATTCCATTCAAAAATCTTATCAAGGGATTTATATGATTGCAGTTTCTGCGGTTGGAAATGGCTCTGGCTCTGTGATTACAAAAAATGATCTTTCCACAAGCGGAGAGAATTGTAATCGATATATGGGAATTTATCTCGGTGGTACAGATGGTGTGGTTGTTTCTGAGAATAAAATCGGAAACTTCGAAAATACATCCAACGAAGGAAAAAGAGGAATTTGGTTGGCTGTTTCTACAATGAACTCCACCGTTTCTGATAATATCATAGATAACATCACTGTAAATAATGCAGGAGGAGGAAGTGCAACAGGAATCCAAATTTTTAACAATGCAGGAGCTGGAAATGCACCTTCATCTAATAAGATTCTCAGAAACAAAATTTCCAATTTGTCCAGTAATGGATTCAACAGTTCTGTTGTGGGAATTAGCTTGGGAGGTTCCACGGTTGGTACGGTTATAAGTCAAAATGAAATCAAAAATCTGACAGGTTTAAGAACGGCAACTACGGTAGGTTATGGAGCAGAGGCAATTATCTTGTCTGCAGGAACCGCATCAAACACATTAGTAAGCAACAATTTCATTTCAAAAATCTCTAGTTTTGCGGCTAATACTTCATCAGCAAATTATACTGGAGGCATCTTAATTAATGCAGGAACCGGCTACAAAGTTTATAATAATTCTGTTTACTTGACCGAAACTCAGAATGACGGAACTAATAAAGGTGTCCCGATCGCTTTCAGTATGACTTCTGGCGTTTCTGGCGCTGGTGCAATTGATCTTAGAAATAATATTTTCGCTGTTAATCTGGCCGATACTACAATTCCTGCTTTTGCAATGTCAACACCACCTGTCGCTTCGATTTATTCTAATATCGATAATAATATTGCCTACAGTTCTGGTCCGGCATTAGGTCAAACACCGGGCGGACCGCCTGCTTATACGGATATTGCTGGTATGAAAGGTATCTTAGGAGGAAATGATAATTCTATCAAAGCTCTTCCAAAATTCGTTTCTGATTCAGATCTTCACATTGCGCTTAATACAGAGAATTCTCCAATCGATAACAAAGGGGTTGTTCTGGAAGATGTGACAACTGATTTTGACGGAGCTGCAAGAAGCATAACAACGCCAGATATTGGAGCGGATGAATTTTCAATCGAGACAATGGCGGTGAATGATGTGGCTAACAAATCGAAAATTCAGGTTTATCCTAATCCTGTGAATGATGTTCTGACCGTTTCATCAGACAAAAAGGTGAATCAAATCTCGGTTTACAATGTTAGCGGACAATTGATTCAGGAAATCAATAATTCTAATGTCATTAATCTTACTAAATTATCTTCCGGAGTTTACTTTGTGAAAACAGTTGTAGAAGGTAAAACTGAAATGACAAAAGTGATTAAAAAGTAAATCTAATTCATCATAATTATTAATTCAATACGAGGTTGATCTTATCGGGAAAGGCCTCGTTTTCTTATTAGTTATTCATAATAATTTCATTAAATATATTTATGAAGAAAATATTCACTGTTGTTTCTATTTGTAGCGGGATGATCTGGTGTTTTGCCCAATGGAGTCCAACTACAATGAGTAGAACAAAATCAAAAGAAACGAAAGCTACCAATTTTTATTCTCTTGATCTTAATTCTATCAGGCTAAAGCTGACCTCAGCACAACCAACAGGAAAAAATAACAAACCGATAATAATTGATCTACCAACATTAAGCGGAAAGATTGAGCAATTTGAAGTTTACAGCTCACCCGTTGTAGAAAAATCTCTGGCAGATCGTTATCAACTGGGGTCATATGTGGGTGCCAAAGTAGGCGATCCTACCGTCTGGGTAAGATTCAGCGTGTCGCCTTATGATTTACAATCGATGATGTTCAGAGATGGAAAATATGAATTCATTGAACCATTGAATGCAGAAAAAACAGTTTATGGTGTTTTCCCAAAAACCGAAAAACAAAACGGAGAACTCGCATTTTCTTGTTCTACTAATGAATCGCCAATTAGTAAAAATCAAATTAATAAATTAACAAAAAGTTCAGATTTTTCAAATCCGGTAACAGATTTTAGTAAAGCAAGCGATAAGAAATACAGAACTTACCGATTGGCAATTTCAGTAATAGGAGAGTACACACAATATTTCGGTGGCGTTCCACAGGCTTTTGCTGCGATTAATGCTACAGTAACAAGAGTCAATGGTGTCTTTGAGAAAGATTTTGCCATTCATCTGGACGTACAGGATTTTCCTCAGTTGATTTATACCAATCCTTCTACCGATCCTTATTCCAGCGCCAACGTTGGAATCGGAGGTGCTTGGAATTTGGAATTGCAGCAGACCTTGACATCGGTTATTGGAAATGATGCTTATGACATTGGACATCTTTTTGGGAGAGCAGGAGGTTCTGGTAATGCCGGCGATGTTGGTAATGTTTGCAGAAATCCATCCAGCAGCAGCGATGCCAAATCCAAAGGTGCCGCTTTCAGTACCCCAAGATCAGGCGGTCCGGAAGGTGAACGCTTTGATATTGATTTGGTAGCGCACGAGATGGGACATCAATTCGGAGCGGATCATACTTATTCTTTCAATATTCAGTCGATGCCCAATGAGACTGCACACATGGAACCAGGTTCTGGATCAACTATTATGGGATATGCAGGGATTAGCAGCGGGACTTCTAATGTCCAGAATTACACGGATTCTTATTTCCATTCCAGAAGTGTAGAGCAGGTTCAGATTTATATTAATTCTCAAACTTGTGGAACGAGTAATTCAATTGATAATAATCCACCAGTTGTTACTGCGCTGGCAAATAAAACCATTCCAAAAGGAACTGCTTTTGTGCTGACAGCCGATGCAACAGATGCAGAAAATAATCCATTAACTTACAGTTGGGAAGAATATGACTTGGCAAAAACTCCGGTCACGACTGTTATCGGAAATAACACAACAGGTGCAAAGTTCAGATCTTTACCTGCTTCTAATTTGCCATACAGATTTTTCCCAAAATTAAATACAGTAATCGGTGGTAGCTTATCCAATGCTGCGGACTGGGAATCGGTTTCCGATGTTGAAAGAACGATGGATTTCCGTGTATTGGTCAGAGATAACAATCCTGATGTCACGCAGCAACAAACAGCATTTGGTTCTCAAACAATTATAGTTGGAGATGATGGACCTTTCAAAATGACAACTTCAAAAGTTTACAACAATGTCGCAAGCTCCGTGACGTGGGATGTTGTCAATACGAATGTTGCACCTTACGATGTTTCGAATGTTAAGATTGATTATTCAACAGATCAGGGTTTAACCTGGAATGTTTTGACTAATTCGACACCAAACGACGGATCCGAATTATTTGATTTCTCAGCTGTCACTTCGAATTCGCAAATTGTCGTGAGAGTTTCTGCTGTTGATAATGTATTTTATGCTTTAGGGAAAGTGCCTGTGTCTCATGTGGCTGCTTGTGATGGCTCTGCACCGACTAATTTATTAGCTGTAAATGTTACACAAACTACGGCAACTATTGATTGGGATTTGGTTGCAGGAGCATCTTACACTTTAAGATACAAAAAAACTTCAGAAAATAATTGGACAGTTGTTAATAATATTAATACCAATCATTACGACCTATCTCAATTAGAAATCAATAAATCTTATGATGTGAATGTAGCAGCAGTTTGTAATAGAACAACGGGAGAATTTGCTCAAAAAACATTCTTTACCAGCGCCTATGATTATTGTGCTGCAGCTTCAACGTATCTTTTTTCTGAGAAGATTTCTAATGTGAATTTTGCAGATATCAACAACAGTTCTACATCCAATGCGGGTTACGAAGATTTCTCGAACGTTGTTGGAAATGTAACGCCAGGCAAAAGTTATAGTTTTACGGCGTCTTCATCTACCGGTTCCTCGGATTATGATCAGGTTCTTGTTTGGATAGATCTTAATCAGGATGGCGATTTTGATGATGCTGGAGAGAAAGTTCTGACTTCCAGTTACAAAACATCGCCCTGGACTGGTGTTATTACGATTCCTGCATCTGCATCGGCTGGAAGAACCAAAATGAGAGTCAGACTTTATGGAGCAATCTCTAATCCGAATACAACACCTTGTGGAGATTCTTATTACGGACAAGTCGAGGATTACACTTTGAATATCGGACAGTTAAGCGTTTCCGATGTGGATAAAATTGCTATTCAATATTACCCAAATCCGGTTGATGAGGTTTTAACCATTTCATCTGATAGAAAGGTAAATCAGATTTCAGTTTACAGTGTGACAGGGCAATTGATGCAGAAAGTTAATGATACGAATATCATTAATCTGAGCAAATTATCTTCAGGCATTTACTTTATGAAAACACTTGTGGAAGGGAAAACAGAAACGACAAAAATTATCAAGAAATAAAGTTTATCATAATTGTGTTTTTATTAAACGAGGCTGATCCATCAAGGAAAAGCCTCGTTTTTTATGGTTTGAATATTATTATCGAATCGGTCGAGTCCTCTCTGCGCAGAGACGTTGTTGGGTGCGCAGCCGTCGAGTGAAACCTGCGCAACGATTGACCAGTCTCTGCGCAGGTTTTTATTAATTACTTTTTGGTGTAGTTGTAAGTTTTTCCGTTTTGGATTAGTTGTAACTGATTCGGGAAGAAAACCACCTCAATTTTTGCCGGTGCAAATTTGAACTGATCTTTATCAACATGTTCTAATGGAAATGCAGATTGTCCCTTTCCTTGGGCAAATAATTGATCACCTTCCGAATAGATTTTCAAATCCATAGCAATATCAGGTGAAGTATAATCGCCAATATATTTTTGGAATTTCTCAGGTGTTTTAGAAGTGGCATTAGTTCCGGATCCGAATTTGGGATATTCATAATCTAAATTATAAATCAAGCTCAGGATACCGATCGCTAGGTTGTTATGTGGAAATTCTTCTCCATTAATAACCATAGAAACCGAATAATTTTCTTTTGTATTATAAGATGTGATAGAGTGGCTTCCGGCTGTGTCGCCTCCGTGCCCAAATGAAACCTGATTGTAAAACGGGACAGGCATTATTCCTAATCCGAATTTTAAGTCTGAGCTTGGTTTCGGCATCATTTTTTCCAATGTCTCTTTCTTCACAAATTTGTTATTGAATAAGGCATTAATAAAAAGATTAAGATCATATGATGTAGAAACAATATCGCCCAAACCGATACAGTTATGGAAATCGAAATCCTCAATTTCTACCCATTTGCCGTCTTGGTTTTTATAAGATTTGAATACGTTTTCCGGATTGTCAAGAACCGAAAAAGTGTTCTTCATATTCGCTTTGCTGGTAATATTTTCTTTCAGAAGAACATGGTAAGGTTTCTTTGCCACTTTCTCCAAAATTCTACTCAATAGATAATAGCCCGAATTGGAGTATCTTGTTTTTTCACCCGGCCCAAACTCAACACCGTGTGCTTTGATGGTGTCAAGGATTGCTTTATCGCCCACTGGTTTTTTGAAAAGCCATTGATAATTTTCGCCAACATAATCGCCTAAACCACTCGTGTGATTCATCAGTTTTTCGATAGTGATTTTATCGGCATTTGGGATTTCAGGATAATATTTGGAAAGCTTGTCATTGAGGTTCAGTTTTCCTTTTTCCACCTGTTGCATCAGCATCACAGCAGTAAACAATTTGCTGATAGATCCAACCTGATATTGCGTGTTGGGATTCCATTTGACATTCGGTAATTGATCTTGCCCGAAGTTTCTTTGATAAATTTCTTTCCCCTTTCTGAAAATCGAAATACTTCCGACAGATTGCTTGTTTGCAGTCATATAGTTCAAGAAATCATCAATTTTCTTAGTATTGATTTCCCTGTTGCCGATGTCTTTGATCTTTTCATCTTTCGGACTTGATTTCTCGATGCCGTCAATTCGATAAAGATTTAATGGGAACGATCTTGAATTCTGTTCGAATGTTCCTTCAAAATGATCGGTTTTGTACTGACCTTTGTATGATGCCTTCAGTTCATTCATTTCAAAAATTAATTCATTATTATTGAATTCGGTTTTATCAACCTGGATGATTTTGTCGCCTTGTTTTGGACTTCTTGCAGTAGAAACGTAGCTGTTGTTTTCTTTTTTAATGTCAAGAATAAGAGGGAGTTTCATCGCTCCTAAATCGATTTCTCCTCTCCAAGAACCTGTTAAATCTTGGGCGTAAAAAGTCTGTGCTAATAAAATCAGCACCAATAAAAATTTGGTTTTCATAAAAAATTAGTATTTAGTTATTGAATATCTGGCAAATAACAACGGTGAAAAATGTAACTATACAAAAGAGTGTAATGTGCTGCCATTTTTTAATATTAGTCGCAGTTCTGAATCCATTATAAAAAAGAACGAAGCTGTAAATCAAACTTCCCATTGTTATAAAAATGACGAGCATCATTATTACAAAATCCAAGAAAGGAAAAGCGCTGGTTGGGTTCTCCTGATAAGTTCTTACTCTGTCGCCAACGGTTTTTATATAACGTATTTTTTCTGTGGATAGTAATAGGATAATAGGAATTTGTGAAATCAAAACTGTATTGATGATGTCAATGATTCTGGTTTTTCGGTATAAAATAATCCCTAAAATATACAGTACGATAATGGTTGAAACAAAACTAATAAGCGTAGGAACAATAATGCTGTAAAAATTGCTTTTTTCCAAATATGAGATTCTGTAAATGCTGGTAAAATAAGCATTGGTCCAGTAACCAATAGGAATCAGCAGAATCAGGAAAGTAATTCCAACAATCAATAATGTCTTCTCATCATATTTTTCAAACGGATTGAATATAGTTTTCCAGGTCATAGTTTTAGTTTTGAAGTTGTTTTACTTTTTCGATGAGGTCATCCATTTTGTTCCTCATTGTAGGATAAGAAAGTTCAGCTTGCTTCGCCATTTCTTTGATGCTTCCACTGGAAAGAAAAAAGTTAAGAATGAAGTCTTGATCATCCCTGCTCAATTTCAAAAGTGTAGGAAGTTCGTAATCGCCATTGACTTGTGTAGCGCAAGAAGGACACTTCATCTGACTTACATTCAGAGTATGATCGCAACTTGGGCAGATAATGGGAAGTTTCATTTAGTTTAATTTTGTTTTACAAATGTAATGATAATTTTAATAAAGTTAAAAAATATTTTAATTTTATTAAAAATCAATTCAAATTTGGTAATAAAAAAACTTCCATTGCCGGAAGTTTCTGTTAGTTTATTTAAGTTTCAAGACTTAATGTGACATTTTAGATTGGTCTTTAGGTTTCACATAATCGCTGTAGCTTATTGGAGAATATACTTTCTGCTCCACAATGTTTTTGGAAGCTTTCCAATAATTAGCATCAAATTTTTTGGACAATGTAATAGAGCACAAAAGAACTTTATTACTAATTTTAAGTTTTACAGAATTGATGTAGTTACTTTCCGAGTATGTGAATTGTGGAATCTTTTCTGTGGATTCGCTGGTTTCTCCATTGGCGTAAGATACAGTCCATTTGTAAAGATAATCTCCGGAATTGGCATTGGGAAAGAAAGAAATAATAGATTCGCTCACTTTCACATCTTTGAAATCATCGATATTAATACCACAACTGTTCTCAAGAAGATTTTGTTTAGCATCAACAATATCAATGTTCTTTTCGCATAACACAACGCCTTTATCTGTTAAGATAGAAACAGAGATTGTACTTTTTCCGAAACTTTTTCCTGCCAGATTTACACTTTTCAGTTTGCTGTTGCCTTCAATCTTTACAACTTGTTCGTTGGACGATTTCCAGGAATAACATTCATCACATTGTGCATCGGCATTAACTGTAATGGTTGTGATCTCGTTTGGGGTTGGGATTTTACTTGGTGTAATGGCACATTGTCCATACAAGTTTGTGATTGCCAGGAAACCGGCAATCGGAATAAATAAATTTTTCATCTTTATAAGTGTGTCTTGCAAAGATAAAATAAATTTTATACTTGAATCACACCTAGATTAAATTTTTCTGTAATTGGAGAATGATTAGCCGCTTCTATTCCCATACTGATCCATTTTCTGGTATCGAGAGGGTTAATGATAGCATCTGTCCAAAGCCTTGCTGCGGCGTAAGTCGGCTGGATTTGTTTGTTGTAATCTTTCAGAATTTTGTCAAGAATTTCTTTTCGTTCTTCTTCCGAGATTTCCTTTCCTTGTTTTTTAAGTGAAGATTCCTGGATTTGTAATAAAACATTTCCTGCCTGCGAACCTCCCATCACGGCTAATTCTGCCCACGGCCAAGCAACAATCAATCTTGGGTCATAAGCTTTTCCGCACATCGCGTAATTTCCTGCGCCATAAGAATTTCCTGTAATCACAGTGAATTTCGGAACCACGGAATTTGACACTGCGTTTACCATTTTGGCACCGTCTTTTATAATACCGCCTTGTTCAGATTTGGAACCAACCATAAAGCCTGTAACATCCTGAAGAAAAACCAACGGAATTTTTCTTTGATTACAGTTAGCAATAAAACGCGTTGCTTTATCAGCAGAATCAGAATAGATCACACCACCAAACTGCATTTCGCCTTTTCCGCTTTTTACGAGTTTTCTTTGGTTGGCAACAATTCCCACACTCCAACCATCGATTCTGGCAGTTGCACAAATAATACTTTTTCCGTAATCTGGTTTATATTCTTCGTATTCGGAATTGTCAACAAGACATTTTATGATTTCAAAAGTGTCATATTGCTCAGATCTCACAGCTGGCATTATTCCAAAAATATTGTCCGGATTTTCTTTTGGAGGAAAACTTTCGGTTCTGTCAAAGCCTGCTTTTTCAAAATCTCCGATTGATTTCATTATATTTTTAATGCGATCCAAAGCATCCTTGTCATCCTTGGCTTTATAATCTACGACGCCAGAAATTGAGCTGTGCATTGTTGCACCGCCCAAAGCTTCATTGTCAATAGATTCGCCAATTGCTGCTTTTACAAGATAACTTCCTGCTAAGAAAATACTTCCGGTTTTGTCAACAATCATCGCTTCATCACTCATTATCGGGAGATAAGCCCCACCAGCAACACAGCTTCCCATAATCGCAGAAATCTGAATAATCCCTGCAGAACTCATTTTAGCATTATTTCTGAAAATTCTGCCAAACATCTCTTTATCTGGGAAAATCTCATCCTGCATTGGCAAATAAACACCCGCAGAATCTACCAAGTAAATAATTGGCAAACGGTTTTCCATTGCGATTTCCTGAGCTCTAAGATTTTTCTTTCCTGTAATTGGGAACCAAGCCCCAGCTTTTACAGTCGCATCATTGGCAACAACAATACACTGTTTACCGGCAATGTATCCGATTTTTACTACCACACCGCCTGCAGGGCATCCGCCTTCTTTCTCGTACATCTCATAACCTGCAAATGCACCGATTTCTATAGTGTCAGAATTTTTATCAAAAAGATATTCTAAACGTTCTCTAGCCGTCATTTTTCCTTGATCACGTTGTTTTTGAAGCGTTTTTTCGCCGCCTCCCAATTTGATTTTGGACAAAATTTTCTTGGTATCAGAAAGTTTCAGTTTGTTGATATCTTCTCTTTTATTGAATTCTAAATCCATAGGGTTTTCTTTGGGTCTAAAGATAAAATTTTTTGATTGATGGCAAAACGAAAGAGTCTATTAATTGTTATTACTTTAAATTTAATATTCCTTTTTGTAATATATCTCTGGATTTTCCGTTTTAGGGATAAATGAAATAAATTTTTAGTTAGTTTATGTTTATTTTAATAAGTTTTCTTATTAGAGATCCGTATGAATTTTTGTACGGATTTTTCGTTGAGACATCACAGATTATTGGCTTCAAAACAAGAAATTTATCCTAATTTTGCAAATTGAAAATCAATATTCCTAATGAAGAATTCTTATCTGCTGAGGTTGCATTTTATCGTGTTTTTATGGGGCTTCACAGCTATTTTAGGAAAATTGATTTCTACGGATGCGCCACTTTTGGTTTTTTACAGAATGTCATTCGCTGCTGTTTTTCTTTACTTATATCTACGTATTGTAAAAAAAGAAAGTATTAAAGTTACAAAAGGCTTATTGCTAAAACTGGTGGGAATAGGAAGTGTAATGGCTTTTCACTGGCTGTTCTTTTTTCAGTCGATCAAGGTTTCCAATGTATCAATCGCGCTTTCCTGCTTATCATTATCAACATTATTTGCGGCTTTGATTGAGCCTTTGGTTTTTAAAAGAAAACCAGATTGGGTCGAGGTTATTATAGGAATCATTATTGTGATTTGTATTTCTTTGATTTTCAACGCGGAACTGAAGTATAAAGAAGGCATATTTTACGGAATTCTGTGCGCACTTTTCGGAACTATTTTTTCTGTTTTCAACGGTAAAATTTTTGGAAAAACCAGTTCCGGAAATATTATTTTCTACGAGATTGCCGGTGGATGGTTGGTCATTAGTCTGTTTTTTATTTTCACAGGACAAATTTCTTCTGTCAGCGAAATAAGTTATACCGATATTGCGTTAATAGTATTGTTGGCATCTGTTTTTACTGCTTATCCAATGTTTGAAAGTGTAAGGCTTATGAAGTTTATTTCACCATTCACATTGATTTTAACGGTAAATCTTGAGCCTGTTTATGGGATTATTCTGGCTTTTTTTATCTTTGGAGCTTCAGAGCATATGAGTCCCATTTTTTATATTGCTTCTTTGGTGATGATTATAGCAATTGTTATCAATGGTATTATAAAATCAAAACGAAAAAAAGAAGATACAATTGCAGAACACAACCATCTGTAAACAGCTTTTGATGAAAAGAATTTTATTTTTTTTACTGATTATTTTTTCACAAATCTTTGATGCCCAAATCATCAGAAAATATTCTAATGAATTTTTGAATATTGGAGCTGGTGCGAGAGGACTAGCGATGGGTGGTGCTGTTATTTCTAATCAGGATGATGTTTATTCTCCGATGTGGAATCCGGCTGGTCTGATGAAAATTGACCGCGATTGGCAAGTCGCAGCAATGCACGCAGAATATTTTGAATCGATTGCTAAATATGATTATATCGCATATGCTAAACCATTAGATTATGGAAATGGCGTTTTTGCAATTTCACTGGTAAGGTTAGGGGTTGATAATATTCTAAATACAACGCAATTAATAGATTCCGAAGGTAATATTGATTATGATAAAATCAGCTCTTTCTCAACCTCAGATTACGCTGCGTTATTTTCTTACGCTTTTCATCCCAATGGAAATCAAAAATTAGATGTCGGAGCAACAGCAAAAGTCGTCTACAGGAATGTGGGGAAGTTTGCAAGTGGTTATGGTTTTGGATTTGATATTGGCGCCGTTTATCGTACAGACACCGATTGGAATTATGGATTTATGCTGAGAGATGCAACAACCACTGTCAATTTCTGGACAATCAATCAGAAAGAGTTGTCAGCAGTTGTGAATGGGGAAGAATTCAACCCAGCGCCAACAGATAAAATGGAAATCACAATGCCAAAATTGAATCTTGGAGTAAGCAAAACATTTGAGTTCAATCGAGATTTGAAGTTGTTACCAGAAGCCGGTGTTAATATCGATTTTGCAAAAACCGCAGCTTTAGTTTCGACAGATTTTGCAAGTATTACGCCTTATGTCGGCGGAGAATTGATTTTTCAGGATATGATTTTTGTAAGATTAGGTTTGAATCGATTCCAATCTATTACAGATATCGAAGATCTTAAAAGAAAAGTGTCCTTTCAGCCTAGTGCCGGTATTGGAATTAAATATAAAGGTTTAACATTAGATTACGCCATTACCAACTCAGGAATCGGTGGTTCCAATTTTTATTCTAATTTCTTTTCTTTGAAATTGGATATGCAAGGTTTCAGGAATTAATACAAATAAAAAAACTATGACAAAAGCTCTATTCTTTATTTCCTTATTTCTAATAACGTTTGGACAGGGACAAAGTATCACTGCAAAACTTAATGAAATTAACTTTCAAGGTTCCAGCACGCCTTATTACACTTTGAGATATAAAAATCAACTGATTTTCACTGCAGAAGATGGCGATACAGGGAGAGAACTTTGGAGTTACGATTTCGGAACAGGTAAGTCCAAGTTGGTAAAAGATATTTTTCCATTCAGTAATAGTGGGATTGATAATAATCCACACTTCAATATTTTAAACGATAAAGTATTCTTTTTAGCGAGATCCAACTTTTCTAATTATTGGCTGTTTTCAACTGATGGTACTGAAGCAGGAACTCAATATGTTTTTCCTTTTCCATCTGATTTATCTTTTTTCCAAGATGTAGTTTTAGCAGGAAATAAAATTTATTTCTTGATCAATTATCAATTGTGGGTCAGTGATGGAACTGATTCAGGGACCAAAAAACTTAAAACTTTCGGATCGTATACCAGCGGATCCGTTAATCTGAGGGTTTTTGGAAACAAAGTAGTAACAGCTATAGACGATGGAATCAATGGAAAACAAGTCTGGATTTCTGATGGAACTACAGATGGTACTTTTCTTCTGAAGAAGATTTCAAACACAGGCAGTGCCATTGGGAATGATTTTGATATTGTTGATTTTAACAACAAGTTTTATTTTTTCGCATATGATACGGAGTCAGCAGTTTGGGAATCTGACGGAACTACTGCTGGTACAAAAAAATTTACCAACAAAGTACGAGGTAATTTTATGCAAGGATTTTCGCTTGGAAATAGTTTTGTTTTTGGAGGAACCGATTCTGCGTTTGGAGCAGAGCCTTGGGTAAGTGATGGGACAGTTGATGGAACAAAATTAATAAAAGATGTAGTTTCGGGTGTTTGGGGAAGTATAGGCATCAATTCAAAGGTTGTTAGGTATCGAAATAAAGTTGCTTTTGATGTTATCAATAACTCCGGAGATTACCAGATTTGGGAAACAGATGGGACAACTGATGGAACCAGACAAATCCCAATTACCGATTCCGAATTAGACAGACCTTTGCTTTATAAATCCTCTTCCAATTATCAGGAATTGATTTTGACAAGAGCTAATAATGGAAGCAATTTCTGGCTTTACAATGATGAAAAGGGATTGTTTCGAATTCCCAATGCAACGCCAACTATTTATACAGATGAAGCAAGTAATTTTATCGACGGCGATGATTTTCTTTATTTGACGGCATCTACACCAGAAAATGGCGCAGAATTATTCAAAGTTAATAAACAAACGAGAGAAATATCGCTTCTTTCGGATGCCAATACCTCACAAAGTAGTGATCCGAAAGGTTTTATCCGTAATTCCAATGGTTTAATTGTTGTAGCTAATAATGGTCTGTATGGAAATCAATTTTTTAAGATTAATCCTGAAACTGGAGAAAAAAACATTCTTAACAATTTGAAACACGAGTGGAATGGTGAGATGGCTTCCCTTTCTAATTCAGAGTTGATAAAGTTAGGCAATGACATCTATCAGAAAGGTACATACAATGTTGGCATCAATAATAACAATTATTCACTTTTCGCCAAAACAGACGGAACATTTGAAAATACTATTTTTGTAAAGTATGCCGATAATATGTTGTATGATATTGGTAGAATATTCGAAAATCTCAATGATGAATATCTCATATTTTCTGCCAACGACAGTAGAATTGGTACAGAGCTTTTCAGAATCAAAAAAGGTGCGACTGAGATTGAGCTATTGAAAGATATTTCTACCGACGAAAATGGTGGATTGTATAATTTGGATTCTCAAACGGTTATAACAGGTGGTTATCTTTATTTTATAGCCAAGGATAACAACATTAGAACTATTTGGCGTACAGATGGAACGCCGGAAAACACCAAAAGTGTCATTAGCTTTTTAGATGAAAATAGTAACGATGGTGATCCAAAACTACTGGGCGCTTTGAATGGTAAAATTTTAATATCAAAAAGTAGTTTTTACAATGGGTCTTTCTACAACTCCAACTTATATATTTCTGATGGAACTCAATCTGGTACAACATTATTGAAAAATCATTCTACACCTTATTTCTACCCTGATGTTATTAATAATGTCGGTGCCGAATTCAAAAATAAGTTTTATTACACTACATCTACCGCACTTTATCAGACTGATGGAACACCGGAAAATACAAAAAATATTTATCAGGCGGGTAACAATAGTGATTATTTCCGAAACCATAACAAAATTTTGACCTGCGGAGAAAATCTTTTTATAGGCTCGGGAAGCCGTTATTCCAGCTATTATGATGGGACTTATGACAAAATCTATGCGCTTTGGAAAACTAATGACAACAATCAAACAGAATTAGTTCATAAAGTAGAAAATCAATCTGGAGAAGATAATTTCATCAAAGATTTGAAATGTATCAATAACTATGTATATTTCACCAAAACCAATGACAATAAACTTTGGAGAACCAATGGCAGGGCTACGGAAAATGTATCATTAACAATAAATGTTAGCAATGAAGATGCATTTAATACTGATAAAAATGAATTTTTAGGTGATCTATTTGTAGATGAGAACAAACTGCTTTTTACCGCTGTCACCAAAAAGTCTGGTCTAGAATATTACCAGATCACTTCAGAACTCCCTGTTTATTTGAATATTAAAGAAGCAGACAACTCGGTTCAGAACATTAAAATTCTTTTGTATCCAAATCCTGCTTCGGAGTTTATAAAAGTCAAGTATAATATTGATTATAACCCAGAGTCTTATAAAATCTATAATATGGCTGGAAACATTGTTTCATCTGGGAAATATACTCAGGAAAATCAGACCATCGATGTCTCTAAAATCAATAAAGGACTGTACGTCATTGAAATTAAATCAAAAGATGGAATTTTATATTCTCAAAAATTCATTAAAAATTAAATTTTCTAGGTAATGAAAAGAATCTCAATTTTATTCTCCATTTTCTTATTAATATCAGCAAAAGCTCAAATCGTATCGGATTACAAATATGTGGTAATTCCTGATGAGTTGGCTAATTTTAAGAACAGTAAGTCCTATGGTTTGGATAAGATCCTCAAAAATTCTTTGAAAGCGAAGAAATATCAGGTTCTTACAGATTCTAAATCCAATTGGCCTAATGACGCACTAATGAATCCTTGTAAAATTCTGACTGCAGAAATGTTAGACGATAAAAGTATGTTTAGAAACAAGGTGATTTTACAATTTAAAGATTGTAGTAACAAAGTAATTTTATCTGAAAAGGGAAGTAGTACAATAAAAGAGTTTGAGCCAGGTTATCAGGATGCATTGAGACAGACCTTGGTCAAAATTCCTGTTTCCAATCCTAAAGTTGATGTAGAACAAGTTGTTGAATCAAAGTCTTCTGAAGTTGCTAAAGTCTCTTCCGAATCAAACTCAAAAGAAACTTCCACGCAATTATCTACAGCTATGAGATACACCAATGGCAAAACAACATTACAAAAAATAAAGATTGACGATACTCAGTTTATTTTGGTTGATGGCAATAGTTCTGTTCCTTTTGCAACCTTCAAATCGACTGCAAAGAAAGATGTTTACAGAGTGAGATTAGGTTCTGGCGAATCTACAATTGGATATTATGAAAACGGAAATATCGTTATAGAAATGCCCAAAAGCAATGGAGAATTTACAAATGAAATCTTTACTGCGAATTAATTAATATTTAATCTTAAGAAAATCAAAAAGCTCAGGTCACTCTGAGCTTTTTCTATGAAAATCTAAAATTATTTATTCGGTTGTGGTGTGTAGCGCAAATAAGGTTTTACAACTTTTACACCTTTGGTAAATTTTTTCTCTGCGTCTTCCTGGGAAACTGCTGGCGGAATAATCACATCTTCGCCATCCTTCCAATCAACAGGTGTTGCAACACCATAACCATCTACCAATTGCAAAGAGTCTAAAACTCTAAGTATTTCCGTAAAATTTCTTCCAGTAGAAGCCGGGTAAGTAATGATTAATCTTACCTTTTTATTAGGATCAATAATCAGTAAAGATCTCACGGTTAAAGTGGCGCTTGCGTTCGGATGAATGAAATCATATAATTCTGAAACTTTCTTGTCCTGATCGGCAATGATGGGAAATTCTACTTCTGTATTTTGGGTTTCATTAATGTCAGATATCCAACCTTTATGATTTTCAATTCCGTCAACGCTTAATGCTAAAACTTTTGTATTTCTCTTATCAAATTCTGGTTTAAGTTGTGATGTTTTTCCCAGTTCTGTTGTACAAACGGGAGTGTAATCTGCAGGGTGAGAAAATAATATCCCCCAAGAATCTCCGAGGTATTCGTAAAAATTTAGATTTCCTAAACTGCTTTCTGCATCAAAATTCGGAGCGGTATCGCCAAGTTTTATAGACATTTTTTTATATTTTATGATTAATGGAAAACAAATTTAGCAATAAATATTTCAATTCATACTGATTTAGTATTATTTATTTTTAATCATAAAAAAACCACAAATTCTGTGGTTTTAAATTTATTTGTGAAATATTGGATTATAATGTTCCAACTTTGCTGTCATCGATTTTGTATTTTGCGATAACTTCTTCGTAAGACATTTTAGAAAGGTCACTAGTGTTAGTGTTTTTATTGCCAAAAACTGCAGGTACAAGGACTACTCTAAATTTCTGATTATTCAAATATTCTGGAGTTGTAGTAATATCATAAGTTCCTCCAGTACTAGCATAAATTAAAAAATCATTTTTTGTGAAATCAAAGTCATAATCTAGCACACCTTGTTGCAGATATAATGTTCTTGGAATTTGCTGCCAAACAATTGCTCCATTTTCAGATCCAGCTTGTCTGAAAATAATGACATAATCTTGATCTAATAAAGCACGGTTGAATTTCTGATAGTAATTCCAGCCATCAGTTGTATTAAAGGTGAAATTGACAGTAAGATCGTAAACAGCAGGATAATCCACATCAACTTGTACATAATCATCATCATCATCCTTACAGCTGAAGATGAATAAGCTAGCAACTAGCAATAATAAAAGGGGCAAAAACTTTTTCATAGGTATAAATATTTTACGTTAAATTTTAATTACAAATTACAGACCATAAAAATAGCTAATTTCCGCGGAATTAATATCTTTATGGAAACTTTCTGAATTTTAGATTTTCAAAATATGAAAAGGTTAAGTCTTCTTATAATAACTTTTATTTCGCCATTTTATTTCGCTCAGTATCAGCCTAAAAATATTTCCAATTCGGATATCAAAAAAGCCAACGATTGGGTAGATAAAACTTACAACTCGCTTTCGCAGGATGAAAAATTGGGACAGCTTTTTATTGTAGCACTCTATACCAACAAAGGTGAAGATTTTATTAATCAGATCAGGAACATTGTTGTCAATGATAAAATCGGTGGTTTAATTCTGATGCAGGATGACGCCGCAAGAGAAATTAATCTGGTTAATGAGTTTCAGTCCAAATCAAAAGTACCATTGATGATTGGTATGGATGCAGAATGGGGATTATTCCAAAGAATTGCAAAAGCGCACAAATTTCCCTGGGCGATTACACTAGGAGCAATACAGGACAAAAATCTGATTTATGAGATGTCTGCCAAGATTGCCGAAGATTGTAAGAGAATGGGCATCAATTGGGATTTTGCACCGGTGGTAGATGTCAACACCAATCCAAATAATCCGATTATTGGCAACCGTAGTTTCGGTTCCGATGTCAATAATGTGGTGAATTCTGCTTTGGCTTATTCCGATGGATTACAGGATAACAGAATTTTGGCAGCGATTAAACATTTCCCTGGTCACGGGGATACAGCAACGGATTCACATTTGGATTTACCATTGATTCCACACGATATGAAAAGATTGGAAGAAGTAGAACTTGCGTCTTTTAAGGCATTAATGAATAAAAGTGTTGGAGGTGTTATGGTTGCGCATCTCTATGTTCCGACTTTGGAAAATGAAAAAGGCATTCCGGCTTCGGTTTCTAAAAAAATTATAACCGGACTTCTAAAAGAAAAGCTTGGTTACAAAGGTCTAATTATTACGGATGCATTGAATATGGGTGCAGTTGCAAACAAGTTCAAGGCTGGAGAATTAGATGCATTAGCTTTCAAAGCAGGAAATGATATTATGTTATTTTCACAGGATGTTGCAACTGGAAAGAAACTGATTCAAAAAGCGATTGATAACGGCGAAATCCAGCAAAATAGAGTAGAAGAGAGCGTAAAGAAGATTCTTTTGACCAAGTATTATTTAGGTTTAAATCAATACAACAATATCAATCCTGAAAATGTCAACGAGGATTTGAATAATGCGTCGCATTCTGCTTTAGTTCAAAAAATGTACGCCAATGCTCTGACATTAATCAAAGATGATAAAAAACTATTGCCATTAGATTGTAAAGAAACTTACTATTACGTTCCGTTAGAAGAAGCACCTTATGAGACTTTCTTGAATCAAGTCAATACAGGAACCACTGTCATTATGAAAAAAGCTAATGAAATCAATACGATACCTGCTAATTCAAAAGTGATTGTTGGCTTTCATAAAGATAATTCTACAGCTTATAAACCTTACAAAATTTCTGATGCAAGCAAGAAAATTTTGTCAGATTTAACCAGGAATCAAAATGTGATTTTGGATGTTTTCGGAAGTCCTTACGCTTTGAAAGATATTGATATTTCTAAGGTTTCTACAGTTCTGGTTTCTTACGAAAATAATGAAGACTCTAAGAAAGCTACAGCTAACGGAATTCTTGGACAAACCAAAATCTCAGGAAGACTCCCTGTTTTGGTGAATGACACTTTGAAATTCGGAATAGGAATAGATGTCGAGGCTAAAATTCAAAATCAAACTGATAGAAAAAATAGTTCGGAAACAAAAAATTCTAAGACTCTAATTGAGTAAATTTATAACCGCAAAAATTAGAAGGTTTTTTCTCGCAGATCTAGCTAATTATGCAGATTTTTTAATCAGCTTTATTTGCTAAATCTGCGAGAAGTTTAAAACAAATCTTTTGTGACTTTTGTGGTTCAAAAAATATAATAAAAAATGAAAATAGGAATACTTTGCTATCCAACTTACGGCGGAAGCGGAATTGTGGCAACGGAATTGGGAATGTCTTTGGCCGACAAAGGTTATGAAGTTCATTTCATAAGTTCTGCATTGCCAGCACGTTTGGATGTTACCAATCCGAATATTTTTTTCCATAAAGTCAACGTTCAGACCTATCCGTTGTTCCAATATCAGCCTTATGATATAGCATTGTCGTCAATGATTTATCGCGTTGTGAATCTTTACAAATTGGATATTTTGCACGCCCATTATGCGATTCCTTACGCTTATGCAGCTTTTACGGCTAAGCAAATGTTGAAGGCTGAGCACAAAGATGTACCTTTAGTTACTACGCTTCACGGGACAGATATTACATTGGTTGGTCAACATCCAAGTTACAAACACGCTGTGGAATTTTCTATCAATCAGAGCGATACAATTACTTCGGTTTCAGAAAGTCTGAAAAAAGATACATTGCAGTTTTTCAATATTCAGAAGGAAATCCAAGTGATTACCAACTTTATTGATAATTCTGTTTTTGATGATTGCAAAACTTGTCAGAGAGAACAATTTGCGAGTGACGATGAGAAAATTCTGATTCACGTTTCCAATCTTCGTCCGGTTAAGAGAATTCAGGATGTTTTGGAGATTTTCAAAAACGTCAATAAAAAAGTCAAATCAAAATTAATCATCATTGGTGAAGGTCCGGAAATGGAGAAAATCTCTGAGTTTATGGAGAATAATCCGGAACTAATTGGCGAAATCAAATTACTCGGAAAAGTTAACGATTTGTATAGAATTCTTCAGTTGTCTGATGTTTTCCTTTTACCTTCTGAGCAGGAAAGTTTTGGTTTGGCAGCTTTGGAAGCAATGGCGGCGAGAACACCCGTTATCAGCAGTAATGCAGGCGGAATTCCGGAAGTTAATATTCAGGGAGAAACAGGTTTTTTGGCAGAGACAGGAAACGTAGAAGCAATGTCCAATTACTGCATCAAATTGCTAAGTGATGAGACTCTTCTTGAAGAAATGAAAAAGAATGCAAAAGCGCAGGCAGTTCATTTTGATTTGAAAAATATTCTTCCGATTTATATTGATATGTACGAGACTACAATTGCAAAATTCGAAGAGGCAAAATATAAAGAAGTCTAGAAATCTTATATAAATTGAAAGTCTTCGACTCCGCTCAGACTGACATTATTGAACGTTTAGAATTCGAGATGTCACACTGAGCGGAGTCGAAGTGTTTTTTTTAAAAATTCATAATTATTTGAAGACTAATGTTTTGTTAAAAATTATTTTATAAATTAGAGAAAAATATTTCTAATAATTTGTAGAATCATCAAAAGCACAACATTATGAGTATCAAAAAACATTTTCTTGCCCTATTTTTTTTATTCATTGGTTTTCTGGCATATTCCCAAACCGACACTGTTACAATGACCGACGGTAGAGAACTCCGTGGAAAAGTGGTCAAGTACAACCCGAATGACCTTCAGTTTGTACATCAGAACGAGACTCTGGAGTACACACTCAACAAAAAAGATATTTCCAAAATCACCTTTTCTTCAGGCCGTATCGAATATCTTAATGATATGAACGCCACAACAAAATCCAACCAGGCAGTTGGAGATTATCACAACAAAGTAGCGATTCTGCCCTTCGGTTACTTGAGAGACCAGGAAAAGAGCAACGAGACAATGACTAAGAAAATCCAGCAGGAAACTTACACGATTTTCAATTCCAAAAAACTGAATCTCAAATTCCAAGACCCGACAGAAACCAACGCGTTATTATACAAAGCAGGAATCAATGAGACCAACCTTCAGGGCTTCACAATGGGCGAAATTTGTCACATCCTGAACGTAGAATATGTCATCAGCGGTTTGGTTTCTATAGAAAAATCAGGCGTTTATACTTCAAATTATGGAAGTTCACAGACCAATGCATCGCAAAAAGACAACGGCGTGAAAGTCAATTCCACAGATTCGTCTTCCACCAGAACTTATCAGAATTACGAAACCAGCATTACGATGAACATCTTCTCCATCAATGGAGATAACCTTTTTACACAGAATCACAACTCGTTTTGGCCTTACGAAAATGCATATAAAACCACTCTGGATTATCTGGCCAAAAGAACACCCCTTTATAAAAGATAAATTCGAATCACTTTTAAGTTTTGGGCAGCTTAATCCGTCTTCCGTTCCCGCTATTTTTTGCCAAGCTTTTCCAAGGCAAAAAAATGAGCTCCACTCAAGCCGGCTGCGTGCAATTCTTTGATAGAATTACTTTTATTACTAATACGTCTAGTATAAGAGTTATTTAATTTTTCAAATCTAGATTTAAAATATTTCTGTAACTTAACCCTTTCAGAGTTTCAAACTCTGAAAGGGTTTTTTGTTTGAATAATTAAAAAACTAACACAAATGAACGAAGAAATATTACAATATCTTTGGAATTACAAAAAATTTCGGAGCTTCGACTTCATCTCAACAGATGGAAAAGTGATTGAAATTTTAGATTTCGGAAAGTGGAATAAGAATTCTGGTCCGGATTTTCTCTTTGCCAAAATTAAGGTTGACAACATCATTTTTGCAGGAAATATCGAGATTCATACCAAAGCTTCTGATTGGTTTTTTCACAATCATTCCGGCAATCCTGAGTTTGGGAACCTGATTCTTCATGCAGTTTATATTAATGATTGTGATATTCCGGAATTGGAACAGCAACAGATTCCAACTTTGGAGCTCAAAAATTATATTGATGAAGAATTGCTCCAAAAACATCAGAATCTGAAAGCAGAACATTCTTTCATCGCTTGCGAAGAATTGTTTGATGAGAACAAAATTCCGTTATTTTTTGAAGAAACTGTTTTACTCAAAAAGTTGGAAGCCAAATCTCAAATTTTTCAAGAATCACTAGACAAAAATCAACATAATTACGAAGCGGTTTTATTCCAAAATCTGGTTTACACTTTCGGATTGAAAGTGAATGCAGAAATTTTTCTCCAAATGGCAGAAAGTCTGGACTTTAATGTTATTCAAAAAATTAAACAGAATGATATTCATTTAGAAGCTTTGTTTTTCGGAACCTGTGGTTTTTTGGATGATCCAGCAGACGAAATAATGCAAGTCTGGAGACGTGAATTCGATTTCTTAAAAATGAAATTTAATTTGTCTGATATCAGAATTCATCCCAAATTTTCCAAACTTCGTCCACCTAATTTCCCAACCATAAGATTATCACAACTCGCCAATCTCTATCATTCTCAGCCGAATCTTTTCTCAAAACTGATTGAGGCAAAAACGATTGATGATTTGTACAAGATTTTCGAAAATGTCAAAGCTTCCGAATATTGGGATAATCGGTTTAATTTTGGGAAGATTTCGACAGCTGAAGGTAAGAAATATCTCAGTCAGGATTTTATTGATTTGATTATTATCAATACAATTTTGCCTTTGAAATATTTTTATCATAAAAACTATAATCCGGAAATAGTAGATGATATTTTTGATTTCTACAAACAAATGAAACCGGAGAAAAATTCGGTTTTGGATGAATGGAAACAATTAGGAATGAAATTCGAAAATGCGCTGCAGACACAGGCTTTTCTTTATCAATACAAACTATTCTGCAATCATAAAAAATGCTTAAATTGCAGTGTCGGTTTTCAGTTGCTGAAGACGAATGATTAATCCAATTAAAGAAAATGAAAGAACCTAAAGCTATCAACGGTTTACGTCACAAAATGGAAAGAGAATGGTTCGGTGTTTTGACGAGATACGGAACCAAACTTGGGATTCCTGTTTCCAAACTGCGCGTTTTCTTCATCTATTCTACATTTGCAACAGCGGGAATTTTCTTCTTATTTTATCTTGGAATGGGTTTTATGCTTTGGGTAAAAGACTGTATTGTGACCAAACGACCAAGTGTTTTTGATTTGTAATCACAGAAGAATTTCGGAGCTTCGCACCTCTTCTTTTGACAATTTTAATTCTATCAACATTTCGCAACTTCGTTGCTTCATAAAATAAAAAAATCCGATTGAAAACTCAATCGGATTAATATTTTTAAAGAAGTCTAATTTCTAGCTTCTAAAATCTAATTTTCTTTAATTAAGAATTGGCTGTAGAAAGGTTTGCTGACACATATTCTCTGTTCATTCTTGCAATATTTTCCAAAGAAATTCCTTTTGGACATTCAACTTCACAAGCTCCTGTATTAGAACAGTTTCCGAAGCCTTCTTCGTCCATTGCTTTTACCATATTCAGAACTCTTCTTTTCGCTTCTACACGACCTTGTGGTAACAATGCGAACTGAGATACTTTTGCACCTACAAATAACATTGCAGAACCATTTTTACAAGAAGCCACACAAGCACCGCAACCAATACACGCTGCAGCGTCCATTGCTTTATCTGCATCTTCTTTCGGAACCGGAATTGCGTTAGCATCCAAAGTGTTTCCAGAAGTGTTAACAGATACGAATCCACCTGCAGCCATCACTCTGTCAAAAGCACTTCTGTCAACCACCAAATCTTTGATTACCGGAAAAGCAGCACTTCTCCAAGGTTCGATGTGAATGGTTTCGCCATCTTTGAAATGACGCATATGTAACTGACAAGTCGTGATTCCTGTATCCGGGCCGTGCGCTCTACCATTGATGTAAAGTGAACACATTCCGCAGATTCCTTCACGGCAATCGTGGTCAAAAGCCACTGGGTCTTTTCCCTCGTTGATTAACTGCTCGTTCAGGATATCCAACATTTCTAAGAATGAAGAATCTGTAGAAACATCAGAAATTTTATAGGTATCGAATTGTCCCTTCGACTTATTATTTTTTTGTCTCCAAATTTTCAGCGTAAGATTTAAGCCTTTTTTTGCACTCATTTTTATATATTTTTGAATGGAGATTATTTGTAACTTCTTGCTTTAACTTCGATGTTTTCATACACCAAATCTTCCTTGTGAACCACAGACTGATTGATATCCATACCTTTATATTCCCAAGCGGCAACATATTTGTAATTCACGTCATCACGTTCTGCTTCTCCCTCCGGCGTAGAATGGTCTTCACGGAAATGACCTCCACAAGATTCATTTCTGTTCAATGCATCAATAGCCATCAATTGTCCTAACTCTAGGAAATCTGCCACTCTGAATGCTTTTTCCAATTCTGGATTCAGGTTGTCAGCATCGCCAGGAACTCTTACATTTTTCCAGAAATCATTTCTAACTTCTTCGATTTCTTTGATAGCTTCTCTCAAGCCTTCCGGTGTTCTTCCCATACCCACTTTGTTCCACATAATGTGTCCCAATTGTTTGTGGAAATGATCAACCGTGTGTGTTCCTTTATTATTTAAGAAGAAATCAATTTTATCTTTAATTTCTTTTTCAGCATTGTTGAATTCAGGAGTATCTGTAGGAATTTTTCCGGTTCTGATGTCTGCAGAAAGGTAATCAGCAATCGTGTAAGGAAGAACGAAATACCCGTCTGCCAAACCTTGCATCAAAGCAGATGCTCCCAATCTGTTTGCGCCGTGGTCTGAGAAATTAGCTTCTCCAATTACGAAACATCCAGGGATTGTAGATTGTAAGTTATAATCAACCCAAACACCACCCATTGTGTAGTGAACCGCGGGATAAATCTTCATTGGCGTCTTGTAAGGGTCATCTGCAGTAATCTTTTCATACATTACGAATAAGTTACCATATTTCTCCTCAATCCATTTTTTACCAAGATCGTAAATCTGCTGTTCCGTTGGGTTATGAATATGTTTTTCGATAGCAGCTTCTTTACCTTTTTTCATAATTTCTGTTGAGAAATCCAGGTAAACACCTTCTTTCGTATCATTATTTTCGATTCCGTATCCAGCATCACATCTTTCTTTTCCAGCTCTGGAAGCAACATCTCTAGGAACTAAGTTTCCAAAAGCAGGATATCTTCTCTCCAAATAGTAATCTCTGTCTTCTTCTTTGATATTTTCTGGTCTCAGTTTTCCTTCACGAATTGCTACTGAATCTTCGATTTTTTTAGGAACCCAGATTCTTCCTGAGTTTCTAAGAGATTCTGACATTAGAGTCAACTTAGATTGCTGAGTTCCGTGAACCGGAATACAAGTCGGGTGAATCTGAACATAACAAGGGTTTGCGAAATATGCTCCTTTTTTATGGATTTTCCAAGCTGCAGAAACGTTAGATCCCATTGCATTGGTAGAAAGGAAATATACGTTTCCATAACCTCCAGAAGCAATTACAACTGCGTGAGCGGAATGCTTCTCGATTTCTCCAGTTACAAGGTTTCTTGCGATAATTCCTCTTGCTTTTCCATCAACAATTACTAGATCAAGCATCTCGTGACGGTTGAACATCTGGATTCTACCTTTACCAATTTGACGGCTCATTGCAGAATATGCTCCTAATAATAACTGCTGACCAGTTTGTCCTTTTGCGTAGAATGTTCTTTTTACCTGAACTCCACCAAATGAACGGTTATCCAACTGCCCGCCGTATTCTCTACCAAAAGGAACGCCTTGCGCCACACATTGGTCGATAATATTAGCAGAAACTTCTGCTAATCTGTAAACGTTAGCTTCTCTTGCACGGTAATCTCCACCTTTGATTGTATCGTAGAATAATCTGTAAGTTGAGTCACCATCGCCTTGATAATTCTTAGCAGCATTAATACCACCTTGAGCTGCAATAGAGTGCGCTCTTCTTGGAGAATCCTGGTAGCAGAAAGCTTTTACGTTGTAACCTTGTTCGGCAAGAGTCGCAGCAGCAGAGCCACCAGCTAATCCTGTCCCAACAATGATAATATCTATTTTGTCTCGGTTGTTTGGAGCAACCAAGTTCATATGATCTTTATGATTTTTCCATTTATCCTTAAGTGGACCGTGAGGAATTTTTGAATCTAAACTCATAATTTACTTTTTATTATTGAGTAACGAAGTGATAAATTGCGATGATGATGAAACCTAGCGGAATGATAACAGAATACCAGTTTCCGAAAGCTTTGATAAAAGGTGTGTACTTTGGATGTCTTGCTCCAATAGATTGAAAAGAAGACTGGAATCCGTGTGCTAAGTGCAGACCTAGTAAAACAAATGCAATAACGTAAAGAGCAACTCTCCATACATCGTGGAACTTGTGGTGCAGCTCTTCCCAATATCTCAACTCATCAGGATTATTTCCTTGGATATACTTATAACTGATTTCCGGAACCCAAAAATCGTAAAAGTGCAAAGCCAAAAATGCTAAAATCACAGCACCGGAAATTAACATATTTCTCGACATCCATGTAGAATTTGCAGAACCTTGGTTCATTGCATATTTCACTGGTCTTGCATTGTTATTTCTGATTTCCAGAACGAATCCCATCACAAAGTGGAAAACAACTGCAAAAATCAAGATAGGCTGCATCAGATACTGAACCGCAGGATTGTATCCCATAAAATGAGAAGCAGCGTTGAAACTGTCTTCGCTAAAGATGGAAATCATATTGGTGGATAAGTGCATCACCAAAAAAATCAGCAAGAACATTGCTGAAAGTGCCATAGCATATTTTCTGCCTATAGAAGACGTAGTCCCTGCCATAATTCTATTGTTATTTTGAATTTTCACAAATTTAGAAAATAGTTGAATCACATAACATTGAGAAATGTCAGAAAAATACAGTTTGTAATCTTTCTAAATAACTTTACTGTAATGTTAACAATATTTCAACTTTAATAATTATTCTATCTTAAATATCAATAAAAAACCTCGAAAAATAATTCCGAGGTTCTGTTTTATAATTCTTTTCTCAATCTAGCGACTGGAATGTTCAATTGTTCACGGTATTTTGCAATCGTTCTTCTTGCGATATTGTAACCTTTTTCTTTCAGTATTCCTACAAGAGCATCGTCTGTATAAGGTTTTCTCTTGTTTTCTTTATCAATCGCTTCCTGAAGATGCATTTTGATTTCCTTGGTTGAAACTTCCTCGCCTTCATCATTGGTTAATGAATCAGAGAAAAGATTTTTCAAATACACAATTCCGTTTGGTGTATCAGCATATTTACTTTTTACAACTCTGGAAATTGTAGAAATATCGAATCCCGTAATATCTGCAACATCTTTTAGAATCATCGGTTTGATGTTTTTCTCATCGCCAGTTAAAAAATATTCTTTCTGAAGTTTTACAATCGCAGTAATGGTTTGCAATAAAGTATTTTGTCTTTGATTAATAGCATCAATGTACCATTTCGCAGCATCAAGTTTTTGCTTGATGAAAAGAGCGGCCTGCTTATGTTCTGTTGATTTTTTATCGTGAGAATAAGTTGAAAGAATCTCTTTGTACTCATCAGAAACTCGAAGTGTAGGAGCGTTTTTGTTATTCAAAGAAGGGATAACTTGATTGTCCTTAACTTGAATGACAAAATCAGGAATAATTTCTTGATTAATAGTAATCGTCTGCGTATCGAAGTTTCCACCAACTTTTGGAGACAATCTGGAGATCTCGTCCAAAGCTTCCTTCAGATCTTCTTCTTCAATGTCATATTTCTGAAGAATCTTGTTGTAATGCTTGTTTGCTAATGCGTCAAATTGATTTCTCAAAATGTTTCCTGCCAAAATCACTGCAGAATCAGAACTTACTTTTTTCTCAATCTGTAAAAGCAGACATTCTCTCAAATCTCTTGCACCAACACCAGGTGGATCGAGTTTTTGGACATAATTTTCAAGAACATCTGTCACTTTTTCAATGGTTGTGTAAATCCCTTGTGAGAATGCCAGATCATCAACAATAGATTTGATTTCTCTTCTCAGATAACCATCTGTATCAAGGTTTCCGATAATATATTCAGCGATTTTCAAATCCTCGTCATCGATGTTTGAAAGTCTGATTTGTTCTAAAAGATAATCGTAAAGCGATTGCCCTTCTGTTAATAAGGATTGATTATCAAACTCTTCATCATCGGCAGAGTAGTTGCTGCTCGCTGTTTTGTAGCTTGGTTCGTCATCGTAAAGATATTCATCAACATCAAAATCAGTTTCGATACTTTCATTACCTTCGGCTTCATACTCTTCGTCAGCTTTGGAATATTCTTCCTCAGAATTTTCATCAGCCACTTTTTCTAAAGCAGGATTTTCTTCCAACTCTCTTTCTAGTTCTTCTTCAAATTCCAATGTATGAAGCTGAATCAACTTCATCAACTGAATCTGTTGAGGGGCCAATTTTTGCCCAAGTCGCATTTGTAGATTTTGCTTTAGCATAATTTTTGATATTTGTCGATTAATGTCAACTTTACGAAGTTAGAAAAATATTTTTTAAAAACAACAAGTTTAGCACGATTTTTGATGAATGATATTTAACATAAAAAAACCTTCAGGATTTCTGAAGGTTTTTTCTTTGGTTTTTACCAGATTTTTATGCGTTTTTCTGGAGCAACATATAACTTGTCTCCAGGTTTTATATCGAATGCTTTTTGGAAGGCATCCATATTAACCAAAGGTCCAAAACTTCTGTAATAACCTGGCGAATGCGGGTCAGTTTTCACTTGATTGGTCATGTATTTGTCGGTAGATTTGGTTCTCCAAACCGTTGCCCAACTCATAAAGAACCTTTGATCTTGTGTCAATCCGCTGATTTCTCCGGGATTCCCATGGTCTTTCAGATACATTTGCAAAGCGGTGTAAGCGACATTAATTCCGCCTAAGTCTCCAATATTTTCTCCGCTCGTGAATTTTCCGTTGACAAAACTTCCAGCTACAGGCTCGTATTTATCATATTGTGCAGCCAATTGTCCAACTTTTTCGTCGAAGTTTTTTCTATCGCTCTCTGTCCACCAATTGTTAAGATTTCCATCTCCGTCAAATCTCGAACCGCTGTCATCAAATCCGTGAGAAATCTCGTGACCAATTACACCGCCAATTCCTCCAAAGTTAACTGCAGGGTCTGCATTGAAATTGAAAAACGGAGGTTGAAGAATTGCTGCCGGGAAAACAATCTCATTATTGGAAGAACTATAATAGGCATTCACTGTTTGCGGGGACATTCCCCATTCGGTTTTGTCTACCGGTTTTCCTACTTTGTCCAGATTTTTTGCATAATTCCATTCAGAGATTTTCTCAAGATTATTGTAATAAGTTCCATTATTGGAAGCTAGTTGCAGATTCAGTTTAGAATAATCTTTCCATTTGTCTGGATAAGCAATCTTTACTTTGAATTTGGATAATTTTTCCAATGCTTTTTCTCGAGTCACGGGCGACATCCATTCCAGATTTTCTATGTGAAGTTTGAAAGACTTTTTGATGTAATCTACATAAGTTTCCATCTTTTGTTTGGCTTCTGCAGGAAAATATTTTTCAACATACAATTTTCCAAAAGCTTCTCCCAAAACACTATTGATTACCCCAAGTCCACGTTTTTCCATAGAACGCTGCTCTTGTTGACCTTGCAAATATTTGGAATAAAAATCAAAACGGATGTTGTCCAGATTTTGGTCAAGGTTTCCTGCATTGTTATTCAAAAGGTCGTACTTCATATATTCTTTGATAAGTCCGATGTTTTTATCGGTCATCCAAGAATCCATATTTTGATAATATTTCAATTCGCCAATAATCACTTTATCTGTGTTTACGCCAACTGTTTTCAGATAGTCAGGAAGGTTAATGTTTTTTACTAATGGTTTTAATTCCTCGACAGTTTTAGGATTGTAACGCAAATTAGCATCACGGCCTTGTTCCAGAGTCAGAAGGTCTTGAGCTAGTTTTTTCTCGAAATCTACAATTTGCTGAGCAGTTGCGTCAGGAGTTTTATTTCCAAGAACTGTTTCCAGTTTGGCAACGTAACCTTTATATTCGGCTAATGTTTTGGTGTTGGCGTCGTTCACTTTTTGGTAGTAATCTTTACCTAAACCTAAACTTGGACCGCCAAGATAAACAGCATTCATTACGGAGTTTTTCATATCCGCACCAACTCGCCATCCATAAAAAGGATTGTCACCTGCGGGTGTCGCTTCGATAAGATATTTTTGTAAATCTTTTACATTTTTTATAGCATCAATTTTAGCTAATTGAGATTTGATAGGATTGATTCCTTCTGCATTTCTCTTATTCCAATCGATGAAAGTTCCATAAAGTGCCTGAATTTTTTCGCCTTCGGAATTAGAGCTGAATTTTTCTGAAAGAATTTTGTTCAAAATATCCAAAGACGCAACATCTACATCTTCTCTCAACGCATTGAAAGAACCCCAGCTTGGTTTATCTGATGGAATCACTGCTGTTTTCATCCAGCCACCATTAACATAATTGTAGAAATCATCTTGTGGTCTTACAGATTTGTCCATATAAGAAATATTAAGTCCTTCTTCTTTTATTTCCTTTGGCATTTCTATTTCTTTTTTCGGTTTTTCTACTTGGGTTTTTTGTGACGTAGAGCAAGATTCTAAATAAAATGTTGCTGCAATGGTCATCACATAAATGCTGATTCTTTTCATTGAGATTTATTTTAAGACTTTCAAATGTATGGAATTTAAATTTTTTTTGAATCTTAATTAAAAGAAAAATCCCACTCAATAGAATGGGATTTGAATATTTTTGAAAATCAAAACAAGTTTATATTATAATTCTAATTTGTCAGGATTTCTTCTATTATCATAAAAAGCTAAAATGTTAATAATTTTATTTTCTATGCTATAAAACATTGAGAAATTTCTTAAAATTAAGGTTCTTCTAACTTCATCTAAATCTGTTATAGTGCCGATTGATGGGTTTTCTTTTAACAATTTTTCTGCCTCTAATGTTTCTTTAAGAATTTTTGTTGAATACGTTTTAGATTGATTGTGCTCAATCCAAAATTCCAAAATATCAACTCGTTGCTTTGAAGCTTTTTTTGTCCATTCTATTTGAAACATTCTTTCGCTCTTTTTAGGGCTTCTTCGCTAGAGATTACATTTCCGCTTTTTACATCATCCAATCCTTCCTGAATTAACTTTTTTTCAAAATCAGTAAGTTTTAATATTTTTTCTTTTTTCGAAACCTCAAATTTTATATTCAACTCCTTCAAAAGAGTTTCAATTAATTTTAATTGATTTTCAGATTCATTATGTAAAGTAATTGTGCTCATTTTGAAAATTTAAGTAAAGTTAATAAAAAATTCCTTCAATTAAAACTGAAGGAATTTTACTTTTTATATTCAAGTTAATGATTAAAACTCTGCGTTTTTCGGTGTTCTTGGGAAAGGAATCACGTCTCTGATGTTCGTCATTCCGGTTACAAAAAGCACCAATCTTTCCAATCCTAATCCAAAGCCAGCGTGCGGCACAGAACCGAATCTTCTCGTATCCATATACCACCACAGTTCTTCTTCGTCAACGTGCATTTCTGCCATTTTCGTTTTCAGAACATCCAGTCTTGCTTCTCTTTCAGAACCGCCGATGATTTCTCCGATTCCTGGGAAAAGAACGTCCATTGCTGCAACGGTTTTGTTGTCATCATTCAGTTTCATGTAGAAAGCCTTGATTTCTTTTGGATAATCAAACAAAACAACTGGGCTTTCAAAATGTTTTTCAACTAAGAATCTCTCGTGCTCAGACTGCAAATCGGTTCCCCATTTCTCAACAGGGTATTGAAATTTTCCTTTTTTGTTTTCTTTAGAATTCAATAATATTTCAATTGCTTCTGTGTAAGAAACTCTCTTGAATCTTTTTGCAATCACATTTTCCAGCTTTTCGATAAGACCTTCTTTTGCTCTTTCTTTTTCTGGTTTTGATTTTTGCTCTTCTTCAAAACGTTTGTCAAGGAATTCCAAATCGTCTTTGCAATTGTCCAAAACATATTTAATGACGTATTTCAGGAAATCCTCAGCCAAGTCGATATTATCTTCCAAATTATTGAAAGCAACTTCAGGCTCAATCATCCAGAACTCGGCTAAGTGACGCGTTGTATTAGAATTTTCTGCACGGAAAGTTGGCCCGAAAGTATAAATTCTTCCCAATCCCATTGCTGCAGTTTCACCTTCAAGCTGTCCAGAAACTGTTAAGTTAGTTTTTTTTCCAAAAAAATCTTCAGAAAAATCGATTTCTCCGTCTTCTGTTTTTGGAATATTATTAAGGTCAAAGTTGGTAACACCGAACATTTCGCCAGCACCTTCTGCATCAGCTCCAGTAATTACAGGCGTGTTGATGTAGAAAAACTGATTTTGATTAAAGAAAGAGTGAACCGCAAAACTCACAGCGTGGCGTACTCTGAAAACGGCACCAAACAAGTTGGTTCTGAATCTCAAATGAGCCTGCTCACGCAATTTTTCCAAACTGTGTTTCTTCGGTTGAAGAATGGTTGCCTGTAATTCGTCAAAGAAATTATCTCCAAGAACCGTAATTTTCTTAGCGATGATTTCCACCGTTTGACCAGCACCTTGACTTTCCACAACTTCACCTACAACTTTCAAAGACGAAGCAGTATTGATTTTCTTGATAGTTTCTTCGTCGAAATTTTCAAAATCTACTACAATTTGCAAATTATTAATCGTAGAACCGTCATTCAATGCGATAAAGCGATTGGAACGAAACGCACGAACCCAACCCTGAACGGTAATGTCGTGATGTAATACTTTTTTGTAATCTGCCAAAAGGTCTTTAATAGTCTGTCTTTTCATTTTAGTAAAACTTTGTGAAGTTTCTGTTTTAAAATTAAGTGAGTGCAAATTTAGGAAAAATCACTTTAAGTCCTTAATTACATTTAGAGTTTCTATCTTTTATATCAAATCAATTCAATAAAACTGATTTTCTAATACTTTTTCCCTGACGGATTTTCCAGGCGTGATAAGAACTGGGAACATCGAATTTCCATTTCGGTAAAATCAGAACAATTAAAATAACATCGATATGAGAAATTAATCCAAGGATTAAGCATAAATAAAATGCCCAGTTTGCTGTACTGAAACTTATCAAAAAAGTAAAAGCAATTAGCAGACTCAATCCCCAAAGTTTGGAAAGCCAAGCGTGTGTACAAGTTTCTTTCCCGAATTTCCAAAAACTGATGATGTAACACAAAGCTTCCATCCCGAAAATGAATGAAATGCTTTTCCAATGGTATTTGATGATTTCGGAATTTAGCCAATAAGTTGAAAATCCGATTGTCAGCCAGAAGACCAAATCGGTTTGACTATCCAATCTTCTTAATTTCTCGGATGAAACGCCAGCTTTTCGCGCAATGATTCCATCGAAAATATCAGTTAATAATCCGAAATACATTAGAGCTAAAATCATATTCCTTGATTTTTCGCCAACAAAATATCCTAAATATAGAATGGCAATTGCTGAGAGAAATCTTAATAATATTAATAAATAGGGGATTGTTTTCATTTGATAGAGTTTTAAAATATTAAAAGAGATTAATTCCAAATGAAAATCGAAAACCTTCAGTTGGAAAATGTTTATATTGTTGATATTCGAAGTTATATCCCAATTCTGCTGTAAAAAAATAATAAAAATTAATACCTAATTTTGGAGAAACTGCGTTTGGAGTTATTCCTGCACCGAGATATAATCCTTTAATAACATCTTTATTTTTTTCAAATGATGCTATTTTATAGAAATAATCAAGCTCCGGAATAACGATGAATTTTCTACCTTCCAAATCCCACCAATTAAAATGACCTCTCAGACTTATCCAATGATTTAAATTTTCACCCATTGGGATTTTTGGACCAAAAGAAAAGAATGCCTTGTTGTCAATAGAAGTGCCCTCAATTCTTGCTGCTAAAATTATAATCAGTTTTTTCAGATCTTCCTCCTTTCCGATTTGTCCTTTAGAAAGACCAAAACAAAAAAATAGAACAGAGACAATAAAAGTTTTCATAACAATTAATTTAAAATTGATGAGTCAAAATTATTTCCGAACCTCAATTTTGTAAATGCGGAAATGAATTAATATTTTTTCTAAATTTGTGAAAATCGCAAAAAGTGTATCAGGAACTTTTACTGAAAGAAATCAGAAACAAAATTGGAAACCAATCCCTGAATGATGAGCTGGCGAATGTCCTCAACATCAGCTACGACGCAGCGCACAGAAGAACCTCGATGAAATCTAAATTTTCGTTGGAAGAAAGTTTACAGCTTGCAAAGTTTTACAACATTTCGTTGGATAGATTTCTAGAAAATACGGATAATCTTTTGGTTAAGAAGACGAAAGCAGTCAATAAAATTGAGGATTTACATTCGTTTTTTGATAATACTTTAGATATTTTGAATGCTATTCAGTTTTCGGAGAATTCTGTAATTTATTATTCTGCGAAGGATATTCCGTTTTTTTATACTGTTTCAGATACGTTATTGTCGAGATTCAAAATCTATGTTTGGATGAATCTTCTGAATTCTAAACAGGTTTTTATTCCGTTTCAGGATTTCCAGCCACAACAATTTAATTCAAAAACTAAAATTCTGAGAGAGATTTATGAAAAACAAAATGTGATAGAACTCTGGAATGATATGACAATTTCAAGTATTTTACTTCAGGTTTCTTTTTATTTTGAAATTGGACTTCTCAAAAAAGAAGATGCGATTGAGATTTTGGCAGAATTGGAAAAATTAATTAGATATATAGAAAACAAAACAGAGACTAATCCTCGTTTTCAGATTTATCAGAACGAGTTGGTTCATCTTTCCAATGATATTTTCATATCAAATGGTTCGCAGTCAACAATGGCGATTCCTTGTAATATGTTCGGGTATCTCTTGACAAACGATATAAAAACCTGTAATGAAACTTTGAATTATTTTGAACATCAAATTAAGAATTGCAAATCTCTGAACACGGCTGGAAATAGAGATAGGAAGCTGTTTTTCAATAGAATGCAAACTCAAATAGAAAATTTGAAAACGAAATTACAATTTCTTTAAATGCTATTAAAAAAAACACTTATTTTGAAAAAAACAACATCACAATCTTCTAACTCCATACTCGAAACCATAGAGCCAGGCTTCCTTTTTGCCGATTTTCTGATGATGGGATTTATGGCATTCAAATATTATATGCTTTGGAGTAATCCGCAAATTGGCGATGCTACAAGTATTTTCCAAATGGCAGGATTGATGGGATTCGAGTTCGTTATGATTCACTCTGGTGTATTTATGGCTATAATGCCAAAATGGCTTTCGTTGCTAGCTTTTGCTCCCTTTTATGGATTATTTGCTTGGGCTTTCAACAAAATAATTGGTGGAGATAATTTGGTAACATACATTTATATGATTGCGGTATTCAACAGAATGCGTTTTGCTTTTTTCAATTTAAATGAAGATATGAAACAAAAGCAAATTGGGCGGTCTGTTTTTGCGGCAATGTTTTATTTTTTCCTTGTATTTGGAGTTGTGCTTGGCTCATCGCTCATCCCAGAATTAGGATTAAATGAAGCTAATCTTGAAAGAATCGGCTATGCTGAAGCCAAAACACACGGCGGACTTTTCCTGGATGAACCCAAAACAGCCATTTGCTTGGGAACCATTTATTATTTAGGTTTATGCTTATTTTCCTTACCAACCAAATGGTTTTGGAATGAACAGAAATGGGAGACGAGAACAAAAAAATGGACTAATTCGATAGAAAGTTACAAAAAAAATAAATGAATAAATAAACAATCGATTTATCAAAAAAACGTTATTTACTCATTCTTTTTAGAAGGCGCCAAAAAAAACATCCATCAAACCTTCTGGCAAAAACATTTTGATAAATTACTCTTAACAGTTCACTTCCAAACCCCAATCTCTAATGAATGGAATGGTGATTTCCTTGCTGGAAAGATTGTGATACAAGATTGTTTTTTAATAAAATGTATGAACAAATTGATAATCTAAAACAAAAACTATAATGAAAAACCTTCGTAATGGCGAATTTTTTGGACAGACCAATGAAAAGCTCAACTTTGATGGATTGACCATTACGGATACCGAATACACGCATCCTTACGTCGATTGGCATTATCACGAGAATCCTTATTTTACGTTTTTGCTTCAGGGAAATATGACGGAAGGAAACAAGAAAGAAATCTATGATTGTTCTGCTGGAACTTTGCTTTACCATCATTGGGAAGACGCACATTACAACATCAAACCGGACATTTTCACCAGAGGTTTTCATATCGAAATTACGGAAGAATGGTTTAGAAAGTTTCAGGTTTCAAAGGATAATGTGGAAGGCAGTTTCAATATCAAAAATCCAGTTTTCAAATTATTGATTTACCAGATTTTCAAAGAATCAAAATTGAATGATAATTCTTTTGAATTGAGTATTAATCAAACTTTATTGAATCTTTTTAGCCAATTGTCCAAGCAGAAAAGCTCTTCTGAAAAGAAACCGATTTGGGTTAATCAGATAGATGAAATTCTTCACGAAAGTTTTACGGAAAAATTAAATCTAACAGAACTTTCCCAAACTCTGAATATTCATCCGATGCATCTCAGTCGGGATTTTCAGAAATATTTCCATTGTAATTTGGGCGAATATATCAGAAAACTGAAAGTCGAAAAATCATTAATTCTTCTCAATCAAAATGACTCTCTTTCCGATGTTGCCTTAGAATGTGGATTTGCAGACCAAAGTCATTTTAATCGTTGTTTCAAAGAAAATATCGGAATTACGCCATTGAAATTTAAAAATATTCTGAAAAAGTAGTGATGTTAATTTTATTCTATTTTTTTCAACAGTCAAAGTCTAATTTTGTCAGATAAAATTTACAATGAAATCAATTTTTTTATTTCTCCTAATTTTTGTCTTCGGATTTTCTCAAAGTCAAACTAAAAATATCGTTGAGCCTGAAAAAATCGCGAACGATGTTCAGAAAAAGCATTTGAATCAAATTCTATTTTTAGATAAAGTAGTTTCAATTGACAATCTTCAGGAAACTGATTTTCTTAAAACAATGACTTTTCAGGAAGATAAAGATTTTGATGTTCGTGTTTTTTTGGATAATTCTTTGGTCAATTATCTTCATCAGCTTGATAATTCTTTGACCATTGATGAATTAGTTAAAAAAGGAAATTACCAATTCAGTTTCTATGTTGACGGAAAATTGATTTATACCGAAAATCTAAATTCCGGAGCGGGAAAAATGGAAGATAAAAAAATTAAAACCAATTTCAGAATTCCGTTTCTGAATATGAAAAATGAAGATTCTTGGGGAAGATATCTTTGGATGAGATTTTTCTTTGTAAATGGCGGAATGGACGCTTTGGATGTTGGAAACCATACTTTGAAAATCGAAATCAAACCGTACTTAAAAAATCCAGATTTGAAAATTGGAAACGTAATTGCTTCTGGCGAAATCAACTTAATTGTTCCAAAAAAGAATATTTCCGAAGAACAGATCGCTGTTCAAAAAATCAAACCAAATAGCGGTTGGAAAGTTTCTGATGAGAAAATCAATCAAGAAAAAATCAGACTTCTCAATCAGAAAATTGCTGAAAACAGATTCAGAGAGATTACAGGAATTGTTGTGGTTAAAAATGAAAAACTATTGCTGGAAGAATATTTCAACGGTTATGAAAGAGACAGTTTAAATGACACGCGTTCGGTTGGGAAATCCTTTTCTTCAGCTTTAATGGGAATTGCAATCAAAGACGGTTATATCAAAAATGAAAATCAAACTCTGAAAGATTTTTATGATTTGAAACAATTCAAGAATTATTCTCCGAAAAAAGATAGTGTTACGCTTAAAAGCTTATTGACAATGAGTTCTGCTTTTGACGGAAACGATGAAGATTATGATTCTGTAGGTAATGAGGAAAATATGTATCCAACGGATAATTGGGTGAAATTTACTTTGGATTTGCCAATGACTGAAAATAAGATTGGAAAAACTTGGCATTATTTCACCGCAGGAGTTGTTGTTACCGGAGATATTCTGGACAAATCTGTTCCTAAAGGTTTAAAGGATTATGCAGACAAAAAACTATTCCAACCACTTGGCATTACGAATTACAAATGGCAGTTCACACCTCAAAACAAACCTTCTTTAGCAGGCGGATTACGAATGCGAGCTTTAGATTTTGCTAAGTTCGGGCAGCTTTATAAAAATAACGGAACTTGGAACGGGAAAAGAATTTTGGAAAAGAATTGGATTCAGAAAAGCTTTACCAACTATTTCGCTGATAACAAAAAATCAGAAGGTTACGGTTATCTGTTTTGGCGAAAACTTTATAAAGTTGGCGACAAAAGTTTTGAATCTTATCAATCCAGCGGAAATGGCGGAAACAAAATTATCATTTTTAAGGAACTTCCAATTGTAATGGTCATCACTGCAAAAGCTTATAACAGACCTTATGCACATTCTCAAGCGGATAAAATTGTTCAGGAATATCTATTGCCAGCCGTTTTGAACGAGTGATTTTTTATTCATCCTTTTTCGAAGGAATTAAGAAAACGTCCATCAATCCTTCCGGTAAAAACATTTGGATGAATTTCTCTTCACGATTCACTTCCAGAATCCAGTCTCTGATAATCGGGATGATGATTTCTTTTCCTGCAAGGTCAAGAATGAAGTAATTCTGAGCAGTCTGGTCATTGATAGAAACGATATTTCCACAGGTTTTTCCATCAGCTTCACGGATTTCGAAACCAATCACTTCGTGGTAATAGAATTTTTTTCCAGTCAAAGGCGGTAGAGTAGAAAGAGGTAAGTAAACTCCTTTCCCAAGCGATTGATTAACTAAAGCTTCGGAAGAATTTTTGAAAGATATAATTTTGGTGTCCGCTTTGGACCAGGATTGTTTTTCCACAAAAAAAGGAACCAATAGACCATTGACTTCCACAAAAATCGATTCCAGCTTGTTGTACATCTCAGGTTGGTCTGTGTCTAGTTTTAAGATAACATTCCCTTTTAATCCGTGTGTTCTGGTAATCGTTCCTAAAAAATAGCAATCTTCTTTTCTCATTATTTCCGATGATGAATTTTATTAAACAACAAAGACACGAAAACTTCGTGTCTTTGTTTTGTATCTTTTTGTAAAGAATTAAGCCTGAGTTTCTTCAGTTCCTTCTGCCTCAGCAGTTGGTTCTTCAGTAGCAGCTTCTTCTGTTGCAACTTCCTCAGCAGGCGCGTTAGCAGCCTCCTCAGCAGCTTTTGCATCAGCTTCAGCTTTCGCAGCAGCATCAATTCTTGCTTGGTTTACTTTTGCCTCAGCTTCCAGAGCTGCTTTTTTAGCGTCAGCTTTAGCAGTTGATAAACCTTCAACTTTTCCTTGTACTTTAGCATCTTTAGCCTCAACCCAAGCAGCGAATCTCTTCTCAGCTTCAGCCTCGTCAAAAGCACCTTTAGCAACACCACCTTGAAGGTGTTTTTTGTACAAAGCACCTTTGTAAGAAAGGATAGCTCTTGCAGTATCAGTTGGTTGAGCTCCGTTGTTTAACCACTTTACAGCAGAATCAACGTTCAAGTCGATAGTTGCAGGGTTTGTAATTGGGTTGTAAGTACCTAATTTTTCGATGAATCTACCATCTCTTCTAGCTCTTGCATCCGCAACTACGATGTGGAAGAAAGGTTTTCCTTTCGATCCGTGTCTTTGTAATCTGATTTTTACTGACATAAATTTTAAATTTGTGGGAACACGTCCCGGTTAAATGTTTGAGTTTGCAAAGATATAAAAAAAGTTCGATGTTCAATAGTCTGAATTGAAAAATATAAAAACCTTAAACATAGAACTTTAAACTTTTAATATTCAGAAGCCGGGAACCTGCTTTCCATTGCAATTCCTCGCTCGGTCGGCTTCGCTGCGGGATTTCCACTACAAAACGAAGTTTCGACGATTCCATTAAATAATTAAAAAAAAGAGTCAATCAGGGCTATGGATTTTGTTTTTCAATCTAAGATTTATCAAACCATAGAAATTAATAAAACTCAAAATCGAAATTCCAAAAATTAAAGTGCTTTTATATGAACTAAATTAAAAATCAAATAATTCACTTAAGTGCTTATAAAAAAACTATTGTGTCTTTTGTGGTTGAGAAAAACAATCAGCTCAAAGCTTTCTTATAAGTCTTTAAAGCCCGTTCTCTTGCAAATTTATGTTCCACAATTCTGTCATCCAAAACATTTTTATCAAAATCAGGATTCCATTTTCGGATGTATTTCAAATCTTTATCGAATTTCTTTGTCTGTTCATCCGGATTGAAAACCCGGAAGTATGGCGCGGCATCGCAACCACAACCTGCTGCCCATTGCCAGTTGCCATTGTTGGCAGACAAGTCATAATCTAATAATTTTTTCGCAAAATAAGCTTCGCCCCAGCGCCAGTCAATAAGGAGATGTTTGGTAAGAAAGCTAGCAACTACCATCCGGATTCTATTGTGCATTCTTCCGGTTTGATTCAGTTGGCGCATTCCGGCATCCACAATAGCATAACCAGTTTCTCCGTTGCACCACTTATCAAATTCTTTTTCGTTGTTGCGCCATTGGATATCTTCATATTTTTCCTTGAAACAATGCTTCACCACTTTCGGAAAATGAAAAAGGATTTGCATAAAGAATTCTCTCCAAATCAATTCATTCAGCCAGGTTTCGTTATGACTCAAAGCAAATTTCACACACTTCCGAATCGAAATCGTTCCAAATCTCAACGCAATTCCCAAATGTGTCGTGGCGTCCAAAGCTGGAAAATCTCTGTTTTCATCATAAACCTCAATGATTTTGGATTCCAGTTTTGGCTCTTCAAATTCCAAATCTGTTTTCTCAAATCCGATCTCGTTTAAGCTTAAGATTTTCTTCTTTGGTAGTTTTTGAAATTGGTCTTTCTTTAGGTTGTTTGTGCTGTAATCCTTTTCCGAAAGTAGTTTCTTCCACTTTTTAGAATAAGGCGTGTAAACGGTGTAAGGGTCGCCATTATCTTTTACAACTTCATCCTTTTCAAAAATAACCTGGTCTTTGAAATCGAAAAACTCAATATTTTTTGATTGGAGAAAATTCTTTACTTCATCATCTCTTTTGATTGCCGAAGGTTCATAATCTCTATTGCAATAAACCGTTTGGATATCATATTCCTTCTGTAATTGTTTGAAAATCTCCGAAGGTTTTCCATAAAAAGTGAGAAGAGAACTTCCAGTCTCGTGCAATTCGTTATTGATTTTTTCCAGTGACTGATGGATATAATCTACACGACGATTGTATTTATCTTCCAGAAGGTTAAGGATATCTTTGTCAAAAATAAAAATGGGAATTACTTTTTCATCAGCTTTCAACGCTTCGGACAAGCCTTTGTTGTCATCCAAGCGAAGGTCTCTCCGAAACCAGAATATTGAGATTTTTTGCATTGAATTTTAATTGATAGAACTTTTAAAAACTAAGAACACAAGTAATGCCGAAAATACTGTAGCAAGAAAAGTTGAAATAAAAACGGCTAAATTACTTCTGCTTTTTCCGGTAATCATTTTTATAATAAAATAACAAACGATATAAGTTGGAACTAATAAGTAGAAAATGAAACCTTTGATAATGAATAATATTAATAATAAAAACAAAAATCCTGCAATTGATGCAACAGCTAGACCAATGATACTTTTATAGATAGTATCTTTATCAACTTCAGAATCTTTTTTATTATGTTCGAACACAATGTATTTTTCCAAAATGAAGTAAGAAAGTTCATCCTTTTCTAAAAGTTCAGAAGATATTTTTTCGTCAATTTCTTCCATGCTTTTATTCTGCAAAACCATTTTGTTGATTTCAAAAGAAATTCTTCCTTTTTCTTTGATGATGAGCTTTTTATGATTGGCTTTCGCTTTAATTATATCAATATTCCCACGCTCAATCAGAACTTCTTCTAATTCTTTCCCGATTTTTCCCGAATTGTCAATCCATTGAATGTAGGCATCAACTAATTCTTCTTCGCTGAAATTTTTGTAAATATTCATCTAATCCAAACTTCCCAGATAAAATAATCCCAAACATTGTTGATTCTCTTCAATTTTCAAAGAATCTTTCAAGTTGTTTACGATTTTCGGGGAACTCCAATAACAGCCAATTCTGTGAGCAGTGCACGTGAGATACATATTCTGTACAGCCATAGACGTTGCTGCAATCTCTTCCCAGTCCGGAACCAATCCGCCGAATTCAACCACAATCGAAATCACAGCATTAGCTTTCGAAATTTTGAAACCAATATCATCGTATTTTTTTTGTAAAAACTGAAATTCTGGTGTCACTTCTTTGTAAATATTTTGAAGTTCCTGTCCAAGATTTTGTTTTTCTTCTGCTTTGAAAACTTTAAAGCGCCAAGGCTTTGTACGTTTGTGATTCGGAGCGAGAACGGCATTGCTGAGAATTTCGTCTATGATATGTTGTGGGATTTCTTTGTCCGAATAATCTTTTGGGAAGATGCTTCTGCGCTCTTCTATAATACGTTTAAGAATTGTTGCGTTTTCCATAAGTCAAAGATACGGGAAGAAAGGCGAAAGGTAAAAGTTTTAAGAAAAAAGAATAAAGTAAAAAGACTCGAGTTGGGAAAACTTCCATCATCCAACTTCAAGCTTCCATCTCTAAAATATTTCCACAATTTCCTGACCGATTCTATTGAGGATAAAAGAATCACCAGGTTTCATTCCCATCATTGTTTGAGCCATTGGACTTTCCGGAGAGATAGCATAAAAGCGGTCGCCCTGAAAGAAAAATTCTCCCAAAGAAACAGAAATATAAAAACGGGCTTTATTTGTAATGACAAGCGAACCAAGTTTTACAACATCCGATTCCGAATTCAGAACTTTTCGCATCTGGTTCTGCATACTTTTCAGTGAAACCATCTGCTTATCCAAATGATAAATCTCTTCCTGAATCTCTTCTCTTATCGAATCGTATTTTGATGTTTTTTTGATGTCTCGGCTGGCTTCCAAAGAAAAATTGAGGTAAAACTCCAAAGTTTTAACTTTTCCCGAGAGAGAGTCGTTCACAAAATTCCGTAATTCACTTTTATCATAAACTGTCTTCTGCATAAATCCAATTTTAAATAAAGATAATGATTTTAAAAACAAATAAAAACCTCTCTAGAAATTAGAAAGGTTATAATTTTGATTGTATCATTAATTATTCCAAAAGGTCTGGTCTTCGCTCTTTTGTTATTCTTACTGCTTCGTCGTGCTGCCATTCTTCGATAGCGCCGAAGTTACCGCTCAATAGAATTTTAGGAACGGATAAGCCTTTGTAAGTTTCCGGTCTTGTATAGATTGGGTAAGATAAAAGGTCATCTTGGAAACTATCTGTCAATGCACTTTGTTCATCGTTCAAAACGCCTGGTAACAATCTGATTACAGAATCTGCCAAGACACACGCCGCTAATTCTCCGCCGGTTAAAACATAATCACCGATAGAAATTTCTTTGGTAATATGTAAATCACGAACTCTTTGGTCAATGCCTTTGTAATGGCCGCAAAGAAAAATCAGATTTTTTTTGATGGATAAAGTGTTAGCGATTCTTTGATTCAGAGTTTCTCCGTCAGGTGTCAGATAGATGATTTCGTCGTAATCTCTTTGTGATTTCAATTCAGAAATACATTTGTCCAAAGGTTCTACCATCATAATCATTCCTGCGCCGCCTCCATAAGGTTCGTCATCAATCTGACGATGTTTGCCAATGCTCCAGTCCCGGATATTGTGAAAATGAACTTCTGCCAGCCCTTTTTCCATCGCTCTTTTGAGGATTGATGTTTTGAATGGACTTTCCATAAGTTCCGGAAGTACGCTGATGATATCGATTCGCATATTTATAAATGATAAATGATAGACGATGAATTGCAATCAATTATCACTCATCAGCTATCGATTATATTACTGTTCTGTCGGGTTTTTCTTAGATGGCGCAATAATCAGCCTTAGTGAAGAGTCTTTGTTGATATAACTCCACATCCAGTTGAAGAAAATTGCCAGTTTGTTTCTGACGCTCAGAATCAGCATCAAATGTAAGAACATCCATAGATACCACGCAAGAAATCCCTGAAATTTAAATTTCGGAAGGTCGACAACCGCTCTGTGTTTTCCTATGGTTGCCATAGAACCGCGGTCGATATACTCGTATTCCTGCCAGTCTTTTTCTGAATTTTTTTTGAAATTCTTAGCCAGATTTTTCCCTTGATTAATGGCGACATTCGCAACCTGGGGATGACCTTGCGGATATTTTGGAGTTTCCATATAAGCGATATCGCCGATAGCAAAAATATTATCAAAACCTTTAACCTGATTGTAACGATTGACTATGTATCGATTTCGGACTAAGTTTTCTTTATTAAAATCATCAATGATATTTCCAGTAACTCCAGCAGCCCAAATCACATTGTTTGTAGGAATGGAATTTCCGCTTTGCATATTAATGACTTCTCCATCATAATCTGTAACACGTTCGTTTTTTAGGAATTTGACACCTAGTTGTTTCAGATAATCTTCTGCAGCATCTTGAGATTCCTGACTCATTGCTTCCAATGGTTTGTCACCGGCGCTTATTAGAATAATATTAAGGTCAGAGAAATTCATTCTAGGATAATCTCTTGGAAGAATGTGGGTCTTCATTTCAGAAAATGCACCTGCTAATTCTACTCCGGTTGGTCCGCTTCCTACAATCACGAGATTCCAGTTTCCATCGTCGCTGGATTTTCTTTCGATAATCATCTTTTCGAAAGTCATCAAAATATGATTTCGGATAGTAATGGCTTCCTGTGTGTTTTTCATTCCCAAAGCCAAATCCTGCATCTTCTGATTACCAAAGAAATTGGTTTTACAACCTGTCGCAATGACCAATTTATCATAAGTAAAGACACCATCTTCGCCAATGACTTTGTTCTCAGAAGGAATAATCTTCTTAACCTCCGTCATTCGGAACTGGATATTCTTTGACTTTTGGAAGATTTTTCTAAAAGGGAAAGAAATATTGGAAGGTTCAATTCGTCCGGTCGCAACCTGATAAAATAATGGCTGGAACATATGATGGTTCATCTTATCGATGACCATTACTTTATATTTCCCTTGATTATTAAGGTTTTTGGCCAATTGCAATCCTGCGAATCCGCCACCAATGATAACAATCTTTTCCCTCATTGTGATTTTTTTATAAAATTAAGGTTTTTATTTTGCTTTAGATTCATCAAAAATTATGCTTAAAGTTAATTAAAACAATGATTTCTGTCATTTAAAATAAAAAAGAACCCTGCCAAAAATAAATCTGACAGGATTTTAAAAACACAAATGATGAAAAATTAATTTTTGTAAAAGCCGTTTGTTCCGATTCCGGTTTTGAATGTTCTTATCTGAGCACCATTAGAGGCGTTATAAAGGTATGAAGTGCTTTCTCCTGTAAAACTAGCATTAGAGATAAAAATTCCACCATTGAATACGTCAAAGCCGTAAACCGAAGCTGGAGCGGTGAACAGCATCTGAGGTGCGGTAGCTGTAGCCAGGATGTTTTTTGAATACACTTTGTTGCTGCCATCGATGAAATAGAAGTTACCGCCGTCAGCTCTCAGTTTGGAAACATTGCCAATCCCGGTTAGGGTAGTTGCTGTGTAAGTTCCGTCTCCGGCGATTTTGTAGATGTAAGATTCTGTACCTGTTGAAGATAATGCGTAAGCTGTTCCTTCATAAGAAATCAAATCCTTGATTTCGCCTTCATCCGGAAGTGTCACAACTTTGCTGACAGCATTGGAAGATGGACTCACGATAGAAATGGTATGACCTGTGATTTCCATTTCATTAGTAGTGAAGTTGTACATCGATGCATCTGTCTGGACGAAGATATTGTTGCTGGCTTCTACAACCTTTTCAGCATAACGCTCAAACGGAATACTTTTGATAAATGTATTGTCTGCAGCATTGTAAATGTTCAGTTTGTAAGTACCAGCAAAATTGTTATTGGTCACATAATACTGACGTTCTGAAAAAGCTATATATCTTGGGCTTGAAAGATTCGAGGTTACGACAACGTTTTTCTGGAAATTGTAGCGGTTAACAATCGTAATCTGGTTAGAATTATTCATCACAAGATAAGCGTTAGTACCTCGCAATCCAATGCTCTGAAGTACGTCTCCGGTGTTCTCATTGTTGGCAGATTTGTAGATGTCGGATTTGGAGCTGCTTAGATCCAGTGAAAGGAAATCTACGCTTGAATTGTTTTTTTGATAAGCACCTTCATTGGCAATCAGAATCCCGCTGTAAGATACTTCGCCATTGCCTGTAAAGAAGTCATCATCTGAACAGGAAATGTTGAATAAAAGCAGTGATACAAAAGCCCAGCTCAGTAATTGTTTGAATTTCATAATGTTTGATTTATAGATTAAATTTTATATTAATAGCATAATTCCTTTTAGGCATAAAATAATTTTCGACAGACTGATAAGCTTTATTGGTAATATTATTGACCCGGAATCCGATTTGATAATGCTTTAAATAGTTGAGATTAACGCCGGCATTGACGACAAAGTAATCTTCCAAAAAGTTCTTTTCATCTGTATCAGTATAGGTTTTTCCATTATAAAATGCCTGTGCAAAAATCCCCAGCCAGGAATACTGATAATTGGCATTGAAGTTAATACGGTGAAACGGCACATACATCAATTGTTTATTAGTTTCCAGATTCACTGATTTGGTGTAAGAATAGGAAAGTCTGCCTTTAATCTGATGCTTTCCAAATTGTTTCTCGAATGATAAATCCGTTTCCAGTCCATATCCATCAACTTTATTGATATTTTCCGGTGACCAGTAAGATGTTGCCTGCATCCAAACGATATTGTCTATGATATGCATATAATAAGGCGTAATGCTTAATGTAAAATTTCTGTAGCTAAACCTGTGCGCCATCTCTGCCTGGGTGGATGTTTCTGGTTTCAGATTGGGGTTTCCGCCAGGTAGCCAATAGAGATCATTAAAAGTTGGAGCGCGAAAATTTCTAGAGAAATTGATCGTTGTTTGATACCAATGGTTTGCAATATACTTTGCAGATGCTGAGAACAAGAACGGGCTTTTATAGCCCTCAACAATTTCCTGTTTTGCACCCAATTCCCAATAGAATTTTTCAGATTGAGAATTTCTGTAAAGCAAAGAAAAACTTCCCAAATTTCTTTTTGGAGTTTTGATTCCCGAGCCAAATCCTTCCGCTTCGTTATACTGATATTCTGTAATGAGGTTGAAAGACGAGTTTTTCGAAACCAAGAAGTCAAGATCATTCTTGATAATATATTGTTTCCCGGTTCCACCGCTGGTTTTACTTTTATTAATATCTCCAAAATACTGGAAATTGTCCTCCAGATAAGCAAGCTTAAAATTGTTTTTAAATTTCCCGGAATGTAATTTCCAGCCAGCCAGACTGCGGAATGTCTGAACGAAATATTTGGTTTTAGTTTGATTTTCCGAAAAAATGGGATAGTGTTGATCGCTATCATAATGTTGGCTTTGCCAATAAAATTCGTTGTTTGGATTGATTTTGTAAGCTAAGCCAAGATTGAAACTCGTGTTTTCATATTCTCCGTTTCGGTTGATGAATTTCCTTTGAGGAATTTCATAATCATTCTCACTTCTGGAATGATTGATATTAAGACTAAAACTGAAATTATCATTACTGAATTTCGCCTGAGCTACGGAATTACTCGTTCCAAATGAGCCATATTCCGAAAACAAAGTCCCTTTGAAACCTCTGTTAAAATCAAGAATATTATTAAGATGAATAGAACCGCCAATTGCGCCGCTTCCATAAATCACACTTCCGCCACCGTATTTGATTCCGACATTTTCATAGCTCAAAGGATTCAGATTATTAATATCACCTTGTCCCAGAAAAATCGAATTGATATTGATGCCATTCCATACAAAAGCCGTTTGTTGTGCAGTCGTTCCTCGGAAGGAAGGCGAAGATGTCGAACCGCGACCATTTTCTTTGATATAAATATTGGACTGAAATCTCAGTAAGTCTGATAAAGAAGTCGAGTTTTCTAGAATTTTATCAGAATTAAGATTCGATATTTTTGCAGTTTTGGAAACTTTTCTGAACTGGTTATCAATAAATACGGTGTCTATCAACGATTCCTGGGCGGAAAGTTGATGTACAATATAAATGAAAAAAAGTGTAAAAATACGTTTTGTCATAACCTGCCTTTCCTCCGAAAGCTTTTGTCTAAATTTTGTCTGGCAGGTCTCCTGACTTTCGCTGATTTTGCGCCTTCTCATCCTTTTCAGAACAATGGCAAGATTGCAAAATACATTTTAGCGATTTACAGTTGCGGGGACAGTTGAAGAATTGCACTTCATTCCCTTTTTAATCCGAAAAATACCGGAACCAAATTTTTGCAAATATAATAAAGTTGAAGCGATGTTTTTAATGATTCTTAAAAATCAAGTCTCCCGATTTCTGGTTTGCCCAAATTTTTGTAATAATTCTCCAGCGGTTTCGGAAACGATTTGTCATCAGCTTGTTTTTCGTTTACGATGACAAAATCATTATCAGAAGCAAATTTTTCAAATTCTTTCTTAGAATCGATCTCAACGAGATTGATTTCGATTGAGAGATTTTTGTGAGTCAGTTTATGACTGATTATTTTTGAATTGATGATATAATCATTCCAATTTTCAGGAATAGAAATCGGGAAGTCATATAATTTTTTCCAAATGAAGTCATTGTCTCTTTGTTTAATAAGGAATTGATTCTTGTGTTTAACAAAGAAATATTTCAAACTCAAATCTGAGACTTTAACCTTTTTTGTTTTCACAGGAAATTCGGAAATTCTTCCCGTTTGAAAAGCAATGCAATCATCATGCACAGGACAGTCTCCACAAAGCGGATTTTTCGGTTTACAAATCTCCGAACCAATATCCATTATTGCCTGATTGAATTCACCAGATTTATCATCAGGCATAATTAACAAAGCTAAATCCGAAAAATACTGAAAAGCCTTTGAGCTGGAAATATCAAAATCATCAGCAAAAATCCTCGACAAAACCCGATAGAAATTTCCATCAACGGCAGGAACTTTTTCTTCAAAACAAATACTTGCAATCGCAGCGGCTGTATATTTTCCTACGCCTTTTAACTTTAGAATATCATTATAATGATTTGGGAATTCACCATCGAAATCTTCTATAACTTGATGAGCGGCTTTATGCAGATTAATTGCTCTGGAATAATAACCCAAACCTTTCCAATATAATAAAACTTCATCTTCCGAAGCTTGATGAAGTTCTTTTACGGTTGGGAATCTTTCTATAAATCTGAGGTAATGACCAAGGCCTTGTTTTACCTGCGTTTGTTGTAAAACAATTTCGCTGATCCATATATTATAAGGAAGCTGGTTTTCTCTCCAAGGAAGTTGTCTGGCATTAGTATCATACCACTTTGTGAGCTTTTTTCCAATGTGAAGAAAATCAGCATTTTGTTTGTTTGTTTTCAAAAATATATCTTATATTTGCACACCAAAAATATAAAGAATTTTAGAAAATGACAAAGGCAGAATTGGTAAATACCATCTCGAACAAGCTGGGAGTAGAAAAGAATGATACACAGAAAGTTATCGAAGCTTTTATGCAAGAAATCAGAACCTCTATGTATAATGGAGATAATGTATATTTAAGAGGATTCGGTTCTTTTATTATCAAAACCAGAGCAGCTAAAACAGGTAGAAATATTTCTAAGAACACGGCTATAGAAATCCCTGCTCACAACATTCCTGCTTTTAAACCTTCAAAAACTTTTGTGGAAAAAGTTAAGACTAAAGTTGCAGTAAAATAATTAGTTGAATATTAACAGTATAAAAAATATATAAATTATGCCAAGCGGAAAAAAGAGAAAAAGACACAAGGTTGCAACTCACAAGAGAAAGAAAAGAAGAAGAGCAAACAGACACAAAAAGAAAAAATAATCTGTATTTTTTCAGTCTTAAACATATTAAATATAGTTGGCACTTTGTCAGCTATATTTTTGTTTTATATTTACAACCTAATCCTTAATAAAAACCTTTTTATGAAGTTATGAAGAAAGAACTGATTATTTCCAATGAGGAAGATGCTTCAAAAATAGCTTTATTGGAAGATGGCCGTCTTTTTGAGCTCCACGAGCAAGAGACGAAGTCAGATTTTGTTGTAGGTGATCTTTTTCTGGGCAAAATCAAAAAGTTGGCGCCCAATCTTAATGCAGCTTTCGTAAACATCGGAACAGACAAGGATGCGTTCTTGCATTATCAGGACCTTGGTCCGCAGTTCCTGTCTTACCAAAGATTTCTGAAAAATACGATATCGAAAAAACAACAATCTCCCAGCCTTAAAAGTTTTGAAACTGCCAAGGATATTGATAAAATGGGAACTGTTGACAAAGTTTTGACGGCGGGCGACCTTGTCCTTCTTCAAATCACCAAAGAGCCAATTTCTACAAAAGGACCGCGTATCTCTACGCAAATCTCGCTTACAGGTCGTTTTTTGGTTTTGATTCCTTTCGATAACAAGATTTCAATTTCCAAAAAAGTAGCCGACCCCGAAGAAAAAAATCGTCTGAAGACTTTGATAGAAAGTATCCGTCCGGAAGGTTTCGGAGTCATTATCAGAACGGTTGCAGAAGGGAAAAAAGTAGCTGAGCTTCATAATGATATGAATCAGTTGGTGAAAAAATGGGAATCCACGTTTAAGAACATTCAGAAAAATAAAGTTCCGAGCAAGGTCTTGAGTGAAGAAGATAAAGCGTCTTCTATCCTTAGAGATAACTTTAACCAAGATTTCGTAAGTATCATTTGTGATGACGAAAAAATGGTAGAGGATATGAGATCTTATATCGAAGTTATCGCACCAGAACGTAAGAATATTGTTCAGTTTTATGACTCTCATATTCCTTTGATGGAGTACTACAATGTTGAGAAACAACTGAAACAAAGTTTCGGAAAGCACGTGAATATCCCAGCTTCCAAAGGTGCTTATCTTGTCATAGAACATACGGAAGCGCTTCACGTTGTAGATGTGAATTCTGGGAACAATATCTCGTCATCTTCTACCAACAAAACGCACGCTTTGACTGTCAACAAGATGGCAGCAACGGAAATTGCAAGACAGTTGCGACTTCGTGATATGGGTGGAATTATCGTGGTGGATTTCATCGACATGGTAGATCCTGAGCATAGAAAAGAGCTGTACGAGCATTTCCGAGACGAAATGAAACGTGATAAAGCCAGACACAAGATTTTGCCACCTTCCAAATTTGGTCTAATCCAAATGACAAGACAACGTGTCCGTGCCGAGAAACACATCGAGACTTCTGAAGAAAACCCCAACAAAGATGGAGAAATCATTGCTCCAATTGTAATTGTGGAAAAAATGGAGGATTCTATCAGAACCATTATGCAAAAAGAAAAAGGAAAATTATACTTACATGTGCATCCTTTTGTAGAAGCTTATCTTACAAAAGGTCTTGCCAGCATCCAAAATAAGTGGTTTTTGAAATACAAAAAATGGGTAACCGTAATTCCGAGAGATTCTTTCAAGATGTTAGAGTTCCATCTCTACAATGCGGAGAAAAAGGAATTGATGAGTTTCTCTAATTAAAAGAATATTAAAACAGACTTTTTTAAGTCTGTTTTTTTATGACTTAAAATCAATAGTGTTCATTAATTTAAAAATAAAATTTCCTTTAACTAATATTTAACGCACAAAAACTGTTATTTAAAATATAATTATGATACTTTGGTTATAATTTTGATACGAACTAATTAAATTAAATAAATATATGTCAGGAAAAATTTTATGGATAGATGATGAGGTTGATTTACTAAAACCACACATTGTTTTTCTCGAAAATAAAGGTTATAACGTTACTCCGGTGAATAATGTGAACGAAGCGCTGGAAATGATAGAGCGAGAAAAATACGAGTTAACTTTTCTTGACGAAAACATGCCTGGGATCTCCGGCTTGGAAGCAATTCCGATGATTAAGGAAAAAGATAATGCGCTCAAAATCGTAATGGTTACGAAAAGTGAAGAGGAGCACATTATGGAACAGGCGATTGGTTCTCAGATAGAGGATTATATCTTAAAACCTGTGAATCCAAATCAGGTTCTTTTATCACTCAAAAAAATCCTTCAAAGCGAATCTTTGGTTGAGCAAAAGACAATTGTTGACTATCAGCAGGAATTCCGTAATCTGAGTATGGAGTTATCTTATCTAAGGACTTATCAAGACTGGGCAGAATATTACAAAAAAATCTTGAGCTGGGAAGTGAAATTCGATAAAGTTTCGGATAATGAGTTTGCAGATTTGCTTCAAAACCAAAAAGAAGAAGCCAATATCCAGTTCTCAAAATTCATTGAAAACAATTACGAAGAATGGCTTCATAGTAACGAAAAACCAATGATGAGCCACACGCTTTTCAAAGACAAAGTGAAGCCGGAGTTGGAAAAAGAAAAAGTTCTTTTGTTGATGATTGATAACTTGAGATATGACCAATGGAAAGTGATTGAGCCATTATTCACCAAGTTCTATAACAAAACTTCCGAGGATTATTATTTCAGTATTTTACCAACAGCGACGCAATATGCAAGGAACTCATTTTTTGCAGGGTTAATGCCTTCAGAAATCGAGAAAAGATTCCCGGAATATTGGTTTAATGATAATGAAGAAGGTAACAAAAACGAGCACGAAAGAGATTTCTTGGAAGACCAAATGAAACGTTTGGGACTATCAAGTAAATCGATGAAATACTTGAAAATCCTGAACTCAGATTTTGAAAGGAAAATTTTAGACGATTTCAATCAACATAAAAACAACGATTTATTAGTTATCGTTTACAACTTTATCGATATCTTATCTCACGCAAAAACCGATAACAATATTGTAAATCAATTGATTAGAGACGATAAAACCTTCAGGTCTTTGACTTATAACTGGTTCGAGAATTCATCTTTGCTGAAAATTATCAAAACTGCAGCAGAAAATGGATTCAAATTGGTCATTACAACCGATCACGGCACAATTTATGTTAAAAAACCTAGTAAGGTAGTTGGCGATAGAGAAACGTCGACCAATATAAGATACAAGACAGGACGAAGTTTGACTTATGAAGATAAAGATGTTTGGGCGATTAACAATCCCGACAAACTCTTTCTGCCAAAAGGAAATCTGAGTTCCAAATATATTTTCGCCAAGAACAATATATTTTTAGCATACCCGAAGAACTATAATCACTTTGTGAATTATTACAAAGATACTTATCAGCACGGAGGGATTTCCCTAGAGGAAGTCATCATCCCGATAAGCATACTAGAACCCAAGTAGTTTTTTCATAGTTTATTTGATTTGGGTTTATTGGGCGGAAAGAGGCAACTTTTTCCGCCTTTTTTATTAATTTGGAGCAACAAGTTTTGGTCTTCGATAGAAGTTTCCAACCCGCTATCCACTATATCTTTTTTGTCATTGCGAACGATGTGAAGTAACCTATTGAACATTCCCAAACTCGCAATAACAAAAAAGGATGCCGTTCCTATCGGGGCTATGTTGAGGTTTTGTATTTCTTTTCACCATTTTTTAATGATGAAAAATAGGATGACATTAATAATCACAAAAAAATATTATGAAAGAAATTGATACATTATTACAAGAACACAATCTTGATAGATTTGAAATCGAAGAATTGCTAAGACAGAACAGAAAAATAGAAGCGATAAAAATTGTGCGCGACAGAACTCATTGGGACTTAAAAAATTCCAAAGACTTTGTAGAATCCATTGAAGGAAAACAAGCTCATTTTATAGAAAATGATTCCTTCAAAAACAGTAATGTTTCGGTTAAGATGCTCAGCAAAAATGGAAAAGTTGTAGTGAAACTAAAACTCAACAATCAGCCAGAGAAAATCGTTTTTCCAACTGACGCTGATTGGGAAGAAGTCAAAAAAGTAATGGGCAATAATCCGCAGCTTATCGCTTATGAAAAAGCCTATTTGCAAAATCCCAACGACTTTCAATATCAAAAAAATACACTTTTCATAGAGGAGGACAATTCAAGCAAATGGAAATTTGTACTTTTGGCATCTGTTATAACAATCGTTATTATTTACTTCATTTATTCAAAATCATAATAAAATAATGAGAATCATTTCCTACAACGTCAACGGAATCCGTGCTGCATTTACAAAAGACTTTTTAGGCTGGCTCAATGTTGCAAGTCCAGACGTGATTTGCATCCAAGAAAGCAAAGCTGGAAATGACCAAATTGATATAGAAAGTCTTGAAAAATTAGGCTATCACAGCTATTGGCATTCAGCAGTGAGGAAAGGCTACAGCGGGGTAGGAATCGCTTCCAAAGTAAAACCTAACCACGTAGAATATGGTTGCGGAATCGAAAGCTATGACAACGAGGGGAGAATAATGCGAGCAGATTTCAACGGATTTTCTGTAATTTCTGTTTACGTTCCATCCGCTTCCAATATAGAAAGATTAGAATTCAAAATGCAGTTCTGTTTTGACTTTTTGGCTTACATCAAAGAACTCAGAAAAACCATCCCAAACTTAATTATCAGTGGAGATTTCAATATTTGTCATCAAGCAATTGATATTCATAATCCAATAGGTTTGGCAAATACTTCTGGTTTCCTCCCAATGGAACGGGAATGGATGACCAACTTTATGAAAGAAAACAGTTTGACGGATAGTTTCAGATATTTTAATGATCAGCCAGATCAATACTCTTGGTGGAGTTACAGAGCCGGCTCAAGAGCCAGAAACAAAGGTTGGCGCTTGGATTATAACTTTGTCTCCGAACCATTAAAAGAAAAAATGACCAGAGCAGTAATTCTCCCAGAGGTCAAACACTCCGACCATTGTCCGGTTTTAGTAGAACTGAGTTTATAGATGATAAATGATAATCGATATTTCATCAGCGATTATTTCATCTAATATTTATAATTTATCATTCATCAAACATCATTTATATACAATCGTGCACGAGCAAATCAATCTTATTATAGAAATCTTGGGAACTATTTCCTTTGCGATGTCGGGAAGTTTTGCAGCGATGCAAAAACGCTTGGATCCATTTGGTGTTTTGATTATCGCATTTGTAACATCCGTTGGTGGTGGGACCGTGAGAGATTTGTTGTTGGATGTTCCTGTTTTTTGGATGACCGATATGTTAACTTGTGGATTGATTTTCACCACTTGTGTCTTCTCAATGATTTTCAAATCTATAGAAAAGAATTTCAAAGTCACATTGTTTATATTCGATAGTTTCGGGTTGGGATTGTTCACCATTATTGGTGTTCAGAAAGGTTTGAGCACAGGTTTTCATCCTTTGATTTGTTTAACATTAGGAACAATTACGGGATGTTTTGGTGGGATTATTCGCGATATTTTGTTGAATAGAATTCCTTTAATCTTCCGAAAAGAAATCTATGCGACTGCCTGTATCGTAGGTGGAGGAACTTTTCTTTTGTTATCAAAATTCACAACACTTTCTTATACATTAGTGCAGATTTTCACCATTCTTTTGATTGTTACCATTAGAACTTTGGCGGTAAAATACCATTGGAGAATCCCGAAATTTTATGGCTACGAAAGCAACGAAGAAATGTAACACCGCATCCGTAGCCCTGATTGGCTCTTTCTTTTTTAATTATTTTAAAGGAATCGTCGAAACTTCGTTTTGCAGCAGTTACCCCACAGCGATGACGCGGAAAGCAGATTCCCGGCTCCTAAAAATAAAAAAGGACTGAAACTACTTTCAATCCTTTAAATTTATTTTAGTGGAATTTTCCTCTCATTCGCATATTTGGGTTGTGCATATGTTTTTGCATCGTCGGCATTTTCATCTGCTCTTTCATCATTTTGATTTGGTCGGTCATCATTCCTGCAGAATCCAATTGTTTAGCTTCATCCAAAAGTTTTTGAGCTTCATTTTTTCTGCCTTTAGAAAGTGCAGCAGCCGCCAGATTTAGTTTTGCCATTGCTCTGTCGTGCTTCATATTCAATCCGTAATCTAAAGCTTTTTTCATCAATCCTTCAGTTTTTTGAGGATTATCCTGAGCCGTTGTCAACGCCTGAAGATAATGGAAATAACCATACTGACTCTTGTGAAGTTGAGATTGAAAATTGGTGATATTAGCCAAAAACTTGGAAGCTTTTTCCATATTTTGTTTTCTCAGTTGCCAAAATGCCAAAAGAATATTTTCGTTTTTGAAGAAAAGTGCGATTGGGATTGCAGAAAGCACAACCAAAACGATTCCCCAACCGATATTACGATTGAACATCAGATAAACGCCCAAGGCGATAATGATTGCAGCGACTACAAATTTTATGTATTTGTTCATTTTTAAAATTTAGGATGCAAAGATAAGAATTACTAAGAAGAATTCCGATAGTTATAATATGATGAATTTGTTGATTGATATTAATTATCAATCCCAATCCATTTATATTTTGGAATAATCTATATCTTTGATTCCCAAAATAACCATTACAATAATTATAGATGAGACACTATTTTATCCTTTTAATTTCTTTTTTTTCAATAACGATTTCTGCACAGAATGTCAATGCTGATGTTTTTGAAATCAATCATCAGGCAAGTCTGTATTCCAAAAATCTTTTTAAGTATAAAGATAAAATTCTGTTTGCAGGAGATGATTTTTATGGCTATAATTATCAACTTTGGGTTTACAATAATACAACAAAAAAGAGCCAATTATTAAGAACAATTTCATCCGGAGGTAATTCTGCTTTTTTTGGTAGCTCTCCACGTTTTTTGGAATTGAATGATAAGGTTTATTTTTTAGCTGATAATACTTCCAAGTCTGTTATGGAACTTTGGGTAACAGATGCAACAAGTAATGGTACACAAAAAGTATATGAGTTTCCTCAAAGATGGGTTGTTGAATTTAAAACATTTGAAAATAAACTTTTTATAAGTACGTTGAGTGGTCTCATAATTTCGGATGGAACGACATCTGGTTCCAAAGCGATATCTGAAATTGGTTCGGTGGAAGTCACGCCAGGAGCTGATCATTTTGGTGGGTATATGATTTTTGGAGCAAAAACTGGGAACTATTCTAATCAGTTATGGGCAACCAATGGTACAGAAACCATCAGGATATTAGATGAAGTCACCAACGAAATTCTCTATGTTTTTACAGAGTCATTTGCATACAATCTTGCGGGTAAGTTTATTTTTTATGGACGCAATGCTACTGGAACAAAGGGTGGCCTTTGGAAATTTGATTTTGTAACAAAAAAAGCAAAGCTGATAACCGAAAATTATTCGTTTGCAGGAGGCGTTTTGGTGAATGATAAATTAATTTATAAAGCAGCTAATTCTCAAAACTATGGCACTCTGTGGTCAACGGATGGAACAGCTGAAAATACCATTGCGTTGAATAACGAGAATTATTTCGTTGCAACGATGACCAATCAGAATTTCGTAATGAAAAATGGAAATTTTGCTTATTTTTTTCCAACAATTCAGAACCGAAATGTTCTTTGGAGAACAGATGGTACTATTGAAGGTACAAAGCCTACCAATGTTGTTATGAATGATTATGCCCCAGATCTACTTTATCAGCTACCACTCAATAAAAATCTGGTAATAAGAACTGCCGGCGACGAAAAACGTTGGCTGTTAGATGAAAATGAAATCTTAACACCTTTGTACCAAAACTTAAGCGATGGTGCGGAGATGCCAGGAAAAATTATCTTTCCTTATAATAATACCAAAAATGGAAATGAGTTATTTCAGTTTGATTTTGTTAACAAATCTGTTGAGCTTTTCCATGATGGTAATCATTCTACGGGAAGTAATCCTAAAAATTTTAAAATCAATGAAAAACTTTTATTCACTGCAAATGATTATGAACACGGTAATTCATTTTATACTTTGGATAGTAAAACCGATGTTCCAAAAAGAATTGAATCTATCAATGGTTTTTCTGATGGAACATTAATCAAAGTAGGTGATTTTTACTATCTCAAGCCAAACGCTACAACCAATTCTATTGCAAAAACTGATGGAAGCGAAGAAAGAACAGAAGTTGTTTACATACCGAATCCGGATAAGATAGATGAATACAGTTCTTTTGGTAATCTCAATAATCAATCATTAATTTTTACAACTCGTAATTATGACCAGTTAAAATTGTGGAAAACTGATATTGACAGTTATATGGCTACAACAATTAAAACGATTTCTATATCATCTAATCTTCCCAGCACAACAGAAACTATTAACTACAATGGATATTTGTATTTTGTAGTAACAACTCCGGATTATAAAACACAAATATGGAGAACAGACGGAACTGCTGAAAATACAAGCTTGGCTCCTTTTACAATTCCTACTTCCTTCACCAATGATATACCCGTATTTTTAACCATCTTTGAAAATAAATTACTTGTCAGTATAGATAATAGACTCTGGTCGTATGATAGCGTTACAAATGATGTGAAACAAATCACCATTCCAACTGATTTTCAATATGGTTTACCAATTAGTTCATCCAAAAAACCTGAAATTATTGATGGTAAGCTTTATTTGCTATCTCAAAGTGGTTATGGGACTGTGTATAAATTCGATAATTTGCAGGATCCTCCGGTAGCAATGGTAAGTGATAATATGATGGGATATTTTTCTGAGTTCCAGAAATGTGGTAACCAAATTTACTTTGCTACAGGAAATAATGAAAACAGGTATAATGCTTTTTGGAGTTTAGATCCTGTCAATAACACCAGCAGTCTCATCTTTATGAATGATTACTCTGGAACTAATAGAGTTAAGAATTTGGCATGTGCAAAAAATTATATGTATTTCTCTCGTGAAAACAGTAACAAACTCTTACGTACCAGTGGAACACAAGATAGTATCACACCCATAGATATTACAATAGATAATGCCGATCAGTTGGTATCTTCAGATTCCATAGATAATATTTTTCTATTTGATGGTAACTTGTATTTGGTTCTTAAAACTGTAGAATCTGGTCAGGAACTTTTTCATGTCAAAACAGATTTGCCAACTTATCTTGCAGTGGAAAATGGAGAACCCTCAAAAAATTCGAAAATTAAAATTTCTCCCAATCCAACTTCTGGTTTTATAAAAATATTTGCAAAAACAGCGATTAATAAAGTTGAAGTTTACGATTATTCTGGAGTTAAAATACTTGAATCACAATCGGATAATTTGGATTTCACTAAATTTAATTCGGGAGTTTATTTGGTTAAAATTTATACCAATGATTCTATAGAAACAAAAAAAATAATTAAAAAATAAAATAGAAAAATAGCACCTCAATTGAGGTGCTATTTTTAATTCTTGTTAAAAAACTCCCAGACAATTTTTGCCTTAGCTTTTCCAAGAATTTCTTCCAATGTGACGATGTCGGCTTCTTTCACTCTTTTTACAGATTTCAGTTTTGATAAAAGCAGTTCAATTGTTTTTCCGCCAACGCCTGGGATTTCTTCCAACTCAGATTTGATTGTAGAATTTTTTCGTCTAGTTCTGTGATGTTTTACACCAAAACGATGGGCTTCGTCTCTCACACGTTGAAGAATCTTAAGTGTTTCAGCCTTTTTATCAATATACAATGGAATCGAATCTTCTGGAAAATAAATTTCTTCCAATCTTTTAGCAATTCCGATGATTGTTATTTTTCCGTAAAGTCCAAGCAGTTTCAAACTTTTGACTGCGGATGATAATTGACCTTTTCCACCATCAATTAGAATCAGCTGAGGTAAGGGTTCACCTTCGTCAATTAATCTTCTGTAACGACGGTAAATTACTTCTTCCATTGTTGCAAAGTCGTTTGGACCTTCAACCGTTTTTGGATGGAAAATCCTGTAATCTGCTTTACTTGGTTTTCCGTCTTTGAAAACTACGCAAGCCGAAACAGGATTGGTTCCCTGGATATTTGAGTTGTCAAAACCTTCTATGTGGCGCGGTTCTACAGGCATATGCAGAATTTTCTGCATCTCGGACATTATCCTATTAGTATGCCTTTCCGGGTCAACAATCTGAACTTGTTTCAACTTCTCAACACGATATTCTTTGGCGTTTTTTTCAGAAAGCTCTACAATTCTTTTCTTATCGCCAACTTTCGGGACAATCAATTTTACATTAGGGATTTCGATTCCTAAATGGAATGGAATTAGAATCTCCTTCGAACCCGAATCAAATTTCTGACGAATCTCCACAATGGCTTCTTCCAAAATATCTTCATCCGTTTCTTCCAAAACTTTCTTGATTTCTGTAGTAAAACTCTGAACAATAGAACCATTTCTGATTTTGAAATAATTCACATAAGCCGCCGTTTCATCGCTCGTCATTCCAAAAACATCCACATCATCAATACTTGGATTCACAACTGTATGTTTGGCTTGGTAATCATCCAGAGATTCTATATTCTGCTTTATCATCTGCGCTTTCTCAAATTCCAGATTCGAAGCAAAACGATACATTCTTTCTTCCAGATATTTTTTTGCAAAACGGAAATCACCTTTGATAATTCCTCGGATAGCTTCTACTTTTTCGTCGTAATCTTCCTTAGATTCCAAGTCTTCGCAAGGACCATTGCAATTTTTGATATGATATTCCAAACAAACCCGGTATTTTCCTTCCGCAATTTTCTCTGGAGCAAGATTCAGGTTGCACGTTCGTATTTTATAAAGACTTTTAATCGTATCAAGCAGAATTCTCGCTGGTCTCACTTTGGCATAAGGACCATAATATTCGGAGCCGTCTTTAATTTTAGTTCTTGTCAGAAAAATTCTTGGAAAGTCCTCATTCTTGATGCAAATCCAAGGATAAGTTTTATCATCTTTCAACATCACATTGTAAAAAGGCTGATGCGTTTTTATGAGGTTGTTTTCCAAAAGAAGTGCGTCGTACTCGCTATTCACAACGGTTGTCTCCAATCTATGGATTTTAGAAACCATTATTCTGGTTCTATAACCGTTCTGATTTTTGTTGAAGTAAGAAAGAACTCTCTTGTTAAGATGTTTGGCTTTCCCAACATACAAAAGCTGGTCGTTCTTATCATAATAACGATAAACGCCTGGTTCCGAAGGAAGAGTTTTGAGCTGAAGTTCTAAATTAGGATTCACATTACAAATTTAGCGAAATCGAAGGTTTAAATCTAATAATGACAAAAAAATTGCCAAATACGATTTAGCTTTTCGATTGGATTTTAATTTCAAAATTATTGATTAATTTGTACCTTGCCTTAACGAAACCGAAATCATTATGAACGAGATAATTTGTCCAAATTGTAAAAAAGCATTTAAAGTGGACGAAGCTGGATTTGCCGAGATTTTGAAACAAGTTCGCAATCATCAATTTGAAGAAGAATTGCAGGAGCGTTTGAAATTGGCTGAAAGAGAAAAGAACAGCGAGATTGAACTTAATAAAGAAAAATTCAAAAGTTATCTGCAAGAACAGCTTTCTAAAAAGGATGCTGAAATTTCTCAATTAAAATCGGTTAAAGAATTAGAGATTACAGATAAAGTTTCTGAAAAAGAAAAGGAAATTCTGGAACTAAAAGCAAAAATTGAAAAAGCCGAAACCGAAAAGAAATTGGCGGTTTCAGAAGCTGTTCAGAAATTTGAGAAAGAAAAAAATAATCTCGAAAATGAGAAAATTGATCTTGGCAACAGACTGAAAAATAAAGATTTGGAGAAAGAACTTTCCGAAAAATCTTTGAAAGAACAATTTAATGAAAAACTGAAGTCAAAAGATGAAATCATCAAATATAAGGATGAAGAAATCGATCGTGTAAAGGAAATGAAAGCCAGACTTTCTACCAAAATGCTTGGTGAAACTTTGGAACAACATTGCGAGATAGAGTTTAATAAATTGCGTGCTACTGCGTTTCCAAATGTTTATTTCGAAAAGGATAATGACTCGCGTTCCGGCAGTAAAGGTGATTTTATTTTTAAGGAATTTGATGATTCGGGTAACGAAATCATTTCAATTATGTTTGAAATGAAAAATGAAGCTGACCAGACTGCAACTAAAAAAAGAAACGAAGATTTTTTCCGGGAACTAGACAAAGACAGAAGTGAAAAAAAATGCGAATATGCCGTAATGGTTTCTTTGCTGGAAACCGAAAATGAGTTTTATAACACAGGTATTGTGGATGTTTCGCATCGTTTCCCAAAAATGTATGTGGTTCGTCCGCAGTTTTTTATTCCGATTATCACACTTTTGAGAAATGCTGCTATGAACTCACTGCAGTATAAAAAAGAACTCGCTTTAGTGAGGAATCAGAATATTGACATTACCAATTTTGAAGAAAAAATCAATGTATTCAAAGAAGGATTTGCGAAGAATTATGAATTAGCGAGCCGACAGTTTAAAACTGCAGTTGATGAAATTGATAAAACGATAATTCATCTGCAAAAAACAAAAGATGCATTGCTTTCTTCTGTTAATAATCTGCGTCTTGCCAATAATAAAGCAGAAGATTTGACCATCAAAAAACTGACTTACGGAAACCCTACAATGAAGGAAAAATTTGATGATTTAAAATAAAAATATCATTCAAAAGAGTCAAAGAATATTTGGCTCTTTTTTTAATTAAATTTTTCTATTCTTAGCCAACATGGGAATTGAAATTAAGCCCATTACGAGCATAATAATGATTTGCAAAGGTAATGTGATGAAAGAGTAGGCGAGGCCTAATTCTCCGCCTTCAACTGCATCTTTACCCATAGAAATAAACAATGCTGTGAACCCGAATTTCATTGCCAAATTAAAAGCTCCAATTCCGCCACTTGCAGGAATAATCATTCCCAAAGTTCCGACAACTAATATGAAACATCCATCAGCTGGAGTAAAATTGGAAGTTTCTGGTAGTGAAAAGCAAACCAAATACGATGCAAAGAAATAACAAATCCAAATTCCTGCTGTCAGAAGGATGAATTTTCCTTTTTGACGAAGTTTTAAAATCGATTTTAACCCTTCAAAGATTCCTTTTCCAAAACCTATGATTTTATTGTAAATAGAAAATTTTTGCAGAGATTTTCTGAAAATAAAAAAGAGAAGAAGAATAAAAACAATGCAACCAAGAACAATATAACTTGTATTAGAATTGGATGGATTTTGAGCCTGCTCTTTTTGTTGAGTAGCAGATTTGTAAAAAGCTAAAAGTGCATCATATTTGAAAATCAAAGTCAATAAAGCGAAAATTCCCATACAAACCAAATCAACAACTCTTTCCAGAATAATAGTTCCAAAAGATTTGTCAACCGGAACTTTTTCAACACCGTAAAGTGCTGTTGAACGTGCAACCTCTCCACTTCTTGGGATTGTAAGATTCATCAGATATCCGAAAGAAAGTGACCAAAGAGAATTGCTATTGGAAATTTTGTAACCCATTGGTTCCAGAAGAAGATTCCATCTTACAGCTCTGAAAATGTAAGCGGAAACACCAAAAACTGCTGCAAATGCTACCCAAAGATAATTGGCTTTTTGCAGAGAACTTTTGATTTTGTCAAAGTCCAATCCTCTAAGAGCAACCCAAAGAAAAACTCCTGCAATTGCAATAGAAATTAGAACAGTAAGAATATTTTTTAAAACAGATGGCTTTTTTTCTTCCAAAATAGCTTAGGAGTTATGTTAGAAGATTGGTCTTTTCGTCTGGAAAAACGATTTTTGGTTGAAAATCTTTAGCTTCCTCAGGACTCATTTGTGCATAAGCAATGATGATAATAATGTCACCTTTTTGAACTTTTCTTGCAGCTGGTCCATTCAGACAGATTTCGCCAGATTTTCTTTTTCCTTTAATCACATACGTGTCAAAGCGCTCGCCGTTATTCACATTCACGATGTAAACTCTCTCGCCCACAATCAAACCTGCCGCTTCTATTAGGTCTTCATCAATAGTGATACTTCCAATATAATCAAGGTCCGAAGCTGTGACACGGACTCTGTGAATTTTCGATTTAAAAACTTCGATAAACATAGGTGCAAATTTACGCTAAATAAATAAAAGTTTGAAAAATTTTATATTCAAAAAGTCAATATAAAACCTCGTAAAATAAATAGCAATTATTATGGATTTATGAATACTGTTATTACTCATTGTATTTTGGCTCAATTGTTGATTAATAGTGGCAAATCATCAAACACGGACTACGTTAAAACGTGTGTTTTCGTTAATATTGATTTTAATAAAAATTCATTATAATAAAATAAAAGATATATTTTTCACTAAATTTTATAAAAATATTTGCGTGATATCAAAATTGTCTTATATTTGCTATAACAACATAACTTTAATTAATAAATATTATGAACAAGTCTGAATTAATCGACGCTATCGCGAAGGATGCAGAAATCACAAAAGCTGCTGCAAAAAAAGCTTTGGAATCTTTTGTTGCTAATGTAACAGAAACGCTTAAGAAAAAAGATGGTAAAGTATCTCTAGTAGGTTTTGGAACTTTCTCTGTGTCTGAAAGAGCTGCTAGACAAGGTATCAATCCTGCAACTAAAAAACCAATCCAAATTGCAGCAAAAACAGTTGCTAAATTTAAAGCTGGTGCTGATTTGGCTACTGCGGTTGCTGGTCCTGCAAAAGGAAAGAAAAAATAATTTTATTTGAGTTTATCAAATAAAAAACCCGTCTAAGACGGGTTTTTTTGTTTTTAATAAATTGAAGATTTTTAATTTTCGTCATCTAAAAGGTGTCCGAAGAAATCTTTTTTGGTCTTTAAATATGAAGCGCTGGATTCATTCGATTTGATTTGAAGTGGAATTCTGGAGTTGAAATTGATTGTACTATCTTTTATAATCTGAATTTTCTCCGGATTATTAGTCATCAGATTCAAAGATTTGATTCCGATTTTTTCAAGCATTTCTATAGCAATTCCAAAATCTCTGTCATCTGCCGGTAGTCCTAATTCCAAATTAGCCTGAACAGTATCAAAACCTTTTTCCTGAAGTGCATAAGCTTTTAGTTTATTAATGATTCCAATGTTTCTGCCTTCCTGCCTTAGATAGATAATTATTCCTCCGTTTTCCTGCATATATTGCATTGCAGAATTGAGCTGCTGCCCACATTCACATTTTTGAGAATGAAAAACCTCGCCAGTGATACACTCAGAATGAATTCTAACATTAACAGGTTTTTCTAGATCTGTATTTTCAGCAATAAGAGCCATATGTGGCATCCAGTTTTTATCGTCCTCGGAAAAAGCCATCATTTTGAACTTCCCAAATTCTGTAGGAACATTCGCTTGTGCTTGTATATTTAACATCGAATATTAGTGTAATTAATTGGATGACATAGAAGTAGTCTCCGTACTTTTGTTGAGAGAAGCTTCCAAGAGATTCATATTGGTTTTTATTTTAACCATATATCTGTTCAGAACTTCGTCATCGTCTGTAATCAAAAATTTTCTAAGTTTCTGAATTTTTTTGTACGCTTTTTCAAATCCTTCCAATGATCTGTGCTTATCAGATTGATTAAAATTGCGAATTGCCGTTAAGTAATCTGTAAGAGAATTTTTCAAAACTCCAACTTCTCTGTTTACGGCATCGTTTCTGAATTTTGGAAAAGTGGAAACTAGATTTGAAATTGAAGAAGCATAAACAATTGCTTCAGGAGTAAGATAGGCATAGGTGTCTGATAAAGAATCACCATGCAATTCTTCTGACGCCGCTGAACTTGTAGAACAAGAACCAGCAACATTGATAATGAATATTGTCGTTAAAAGTTTAAAAAAACTTTTCATTTTTTCTGCATTTTTTGATACAGGATTGGATTAAGACTTTCATCATTATACATCTTCATTTGTTTGTAAAGCTTCATCTTAACTTTACCATTCTCTATATCAGAAAGCAGCTGATCTATAGCTGTTGACAAATCTTTATGTTGTTCCAAAAGGATTTGCAGTTTTTGAGAACATTGTAGTTTATGTTCTTCAGAAGCATCTTCACGAGAGGCTTCTATAGACATATGATAAATTTTCAAAGATAAAATAGAAAACCTATCGATAGACCACGCTGGCGTTTCGCTGTTGATTCTGGCATCAGAATTAGGAGTAATGGTCTCAAAATTTTTATAGAACCAAAAGTCGATTTGCTCAACAAGATCTGTTCTTTTTTGATTGAGTTTATCAATCCTTCTTTTTATTTTTAAAGCCTCTATCGGGTCAATATCTTCTTCTCGAATAATATCTTCCAAATGCCATTGAACGGTATCAATCCAGTTTTTTGAATACAAAATCCATTCCAAACTATTAGCTTGGAATGGATTGATTTCTTCTGAATTAATGTCATCTTTTATGTGATAATCTTTAACTGATTGGTTAAAGATTTCCCATGCTTTTTCTGTTAAACTCATTTAAAAATTCTTTTTTTAAGAAGGGTTGTTTGAATTGTCAGATGATGAAGAATTGTTTTTTTTATCTTCATCCTTAACAGCATCTTTAAACTCCTTGATACCTGAGCCTAAACCTTTCATTAATTCAGGGATTTTTTTACCTCCGAATAATAAAAGTAATATCAAAGCAACAATTAATATATGTTGCCAAGAAAGACTTAATATAACTGTGGATATTGTCATTTCAATTTTTTTACAAAGTTAAAGTATTTTTTAATACGAAACCCAACCCAGTGGATCGATAGGATCTTCTCCTTTCCAAATCTGGAAATCCAATGTTATAGACTCATCAAAATCACTGCCAACTTCACCAATTAAAGTTCCGGCGGAAACCTGTTGATTAGCTTTTACCAATGTTGATGCTAGATTAGAGTAAACTGTAAAATAGTTTCCGTGTTTCACAACAACCGTTCTGCTTCCATTGATAGATTGGATGCTGGAAACAACGCCAGGGAAGACACATCTAGCTTTAGTTCCTTTAGCGACTGCAATCTTGATTCCGATATTTTCTTCTACAATATTTTTGAAAACAGGATGTGGTTGTCGTCCGAAACGGTGTGTCACGCTTCCTCTCTCAACAGGGAAAGCAATACGTCCTTTATTGTCTGCAAAATTACTTCCTACAGTAGAACCAACGCCGTAACTTTTCATTACTTTTTTCTCAGCTTCATCTTTTGCATCTTCATTTCTTTTGTTGATAGCGTCTTCGTTAGCTTTTGCAGCAGCCAGTTTTTCAGATGCTGCTTTTGCTCTTTCAGCAGCGTCTCTGGTTGCTTTTTCGGCAGCCGCTTTTCGCTCAGCCGTTTTATTAGATTCGGCTAATTTTCTTTCTTCTTCAATTCTTTTAGCCGCTAGTTCAGCTGCTTTTTTTGATTCTGCTTCTGCTCTTTTTCTTTCTGCTTCTGCAGCAGCAAGTCTAGCTTTGTTTTCAGCCTCGATTCTTTCTTTTTCTTTTTTGGCAGCTATATCAGCCAATCTTTTTCTTTCCGCTTCAGCTTTTCTTTCCGCTTCTTCTTTAGCTTTAGCAAGTCGGATTTCTTCAGCAATGATATTTCTAATCTGGCGTTCTAAGTCTTTGGATTGAGCTTGTTTTTGTCTAAGTTCAGCTGTCAATCTAGCTTCATTCTTTTTAAATTCATTAAGGAGATCCTGCTTTTGTTTTCTTTCGATTTCTATAGTGGCAAGATCTTTTTTCTGAGCAATCAAAAGATTATCCTTTTCAGACATCGATTTTTTCTTCAATGCGATATTTCTTTTGATTTCTGTAGCTTTGTTTGTGATTTCGGCAGCCTTCTTGTCTTGATATTCAGAGTACCTTTTGAGATATTCTACCCTGCTGAGTGCTTCTCCAATATTTTTAGATGAAAGTATGAAGGTTACTTTGTTCTGAACACCTTTTGTTTTGTAGGCTTTTACGAGAATTTCAGCATAGTTTTTACGCAAAACTTCTAACTCACGATTGTTTTTGTTAATTTCCAGTTGACGTTTATAGATATCATCTTCTATGAATCTTTTCTCTTTCTGCGTATTAGTATAGACTTTTTCTCTCAGTGTAATCTTTTGATTCACTGCATTTAAATAGGAAATAGAAAGTTTGGATTCTTGTTTAGTTTGATTCAAAGAAGCATTGATGGAAGAAATTTGTTTTTTAAGGTCTGCATTTTGTTTTTGCAGAACCTCTTTATCTTTTTGTCCAAAAACGCTTCCGAAAAGGATGATACTTATAAAAAAGCTTAATTTCTTAATCATTTGATCTCTGTCTTAGTATAATTGGCAGGAACGGAATAAGTAGTTTCCATCCGGGAAAAATCAAATTTCGTATTTTCAATTAATATTTCGTCAGTTTTATTAGCTTTTATAATTATTTTAACATTTTTTGGAAAGCTCTCATTGTTCAAAATTACCCTGTTAGAATAAGTAATTTCGAGTTGATTATTGTTAGCTGGATTTGTTAAAAGAACGTGATTTAAATTTAAATCCTGATCATAACCTAATTTGATATTGTACTCTGTAGTTTTACCATTTTCAGTAATTTTCTGAGTCTCTTTGGATGTTAACGTGAATCCAGAAATATCCGGTTTTAAATTATAATTTCTTTCTGAAACAGGGATGAAGGTCTTACCAAGGAGTAAATTCTGTAAAGCGTTATAATCAATGAAATTAACATTCAAAAGTTTGTTAAGATAACCGAAATCGGAATCGATGTAAGTTTTATCCAATTTATAATAACCTTTGATGCCTTCTGGTGTTGCAACACCTCTTGCAGCTTGCAAAATGACTGCTGTAAGATTCATCCAAACTTTCTGTCCATTTTCTACATAGATTACAGCGTCCAGAGTTGGAATAAAAGAACCTGTCCTTGCATCAATTTTACTATTGATTTTAACAGCATCAAAAGTTGATTTTTTTTCTATTGTAGAGAAAAACTGAGAGTTGTTTTCAATAGGTTTTGTTGTGCTTACTGGCTGCTCTTGAGTTTGTTTTTTTTGAACACTACAAGCTGTAACCAATAAAGCTGAAAATATGATTAGAAAATATGATTTCATAAATTTTTTTCGAATGAATCTAACAATATTAACGCCAAAAAAGAATTAATATTTCTAAAAACTTAGTTAAATAAAATAACAAACTTTGCCAGATATCTGACAAAGTTTGAATTATAATTGATGTTGAATTAATCCTTTGAAAGGAAATCCAAAACTGAATAATCTCCTAAAGAAATTTCTCTTGCCACTCCAAAATATTTGGCAGAATTACCAATCATAGAGTTGCTCAAGTTTCCGTGGTCAATAATTGTATCCTCCTGAATTAATGAATTATCAATATTAGAGTTGATAACAACGGTATTTTTTCCAAGAGAAACATTAGGACCAATTTTCGAATTAGAAATTTTTACATTTTCTCCGATAAAGCAAGGCGGAATAATCATACAATTTTCAATCTCTGCAGAATCTGGATAAGTCGACATACATTCTTTTTCGTATTCCAGAATTTTACTGTTGGTTTCTACGGTTGCATTTTTGTTTCCACAATCCATCCAGTCATCAACTTTTCCAAGAGAGAATTTAGCGCCTTTTGCTCTAAGATTTTCTAATGCTGTTGTCAACTGGTATTCGCCACCTTCCATAATATTGTTATCCATAATATGGTCAATTTCTGCCATCAATTTTTCAGCAGAATTGAAATAATATATACCAATAATTGCCAAATCAGAAACGTATTCTTTTGGTTTTTCTACAAAATCTGTAATGAAGCCATAATCGTCCAATTTCACAACACCGAAAGCTGAAGGATCTTCTACTTTTTTTACCCAGATTACACCGTCAGCATTAGTATCCAAGTGGAAATCTGCTCGGAAAAGTGTATCTGCAAATGCAATGATAACAGGTCCGCTCATACTTTCTCTTGCGCAGTTGATTGCGTGAGCAGTTCCAAGCGGTTCATTTTGAGCATATATGCTTCCTTTTGCACCAAGATTTTCAGCAACTTTGATAAGAGAAGCTTCTACTTCCGGGCCAAAATCTCCAATGATGAAAGCTATCTCTTCGATTGGTTCATTAGCTACTTTTGCGATATCTTCAACCAGTCTTTGTACGATTGGTTTTCCTGCAATTGGAATCAACGGTTTAGGTACCGTAAGAGTATGTGGTCTAAGTCTGGATCCACGCCCAGCCATTGGAACTATTATTTTCATAAATTATTTTTAAATAATTGACTATTAGTTTTTTAATAGTGAGTTTGAGTTGTTATTTTATTCCTAACTTGTTAAGGATTTTAGCAGGAATTAATTTTTCCTTTCTTAGCAAGAAGGTTGCCAAAATTAGAAATATAACATTTCCTAACCAAATGTTTTCTTTTAAATATTGGTAATATGCCAGAGACACTACCATTGTGATCAGAATCACAATGATATTTTTATAAATATTATAAGGAATCGGGTATTTGTAATGTCCCCAAATGTAGGAGATGACCATCATGGTAAAGTAACTCGCAATGGTTGCCCAAGTCGAAGCCCAGTAACCATATTTTGGAATGAAATAAAAATTAATAAGGATTGTTATCAAAACTCCAATTCCGGAAATGTAAGCACCAATGATCGTTTTATCCGTCAATTTATACCAAATCGAAAGGTTAAGATAAATCCCTAAAAATAAGCTGGCAAAAAACAGAATAGGAAGGATTGAAATTCCCTCGTAATATTCCGGATTATTGATGTAAACTTTCGCAATCCAATCCAGATTTACAGATAGGAACAAAACAATCAGACAGTTAATTGCAATGAAAATATCCATTAATCTGACATAAGTTTGATTGGCATTTTTGCTTTTTGAATTACTAAAGAAAAAGGGTTCAATTCCTAAAGAGTATGCTTGTCTAAAAAGAATAACAAAAGTCACAACCTTGGCTACGCCACCATAAACACCTAATTCGTGACGTCCAATTTCTTCTGGTAAAAGAAATTTAAGAAATTGTCTGTCAAAGGTTTCATTAATGATTCCTGCTAAACCTGCAATGGTAATCGGCCAGGAATATTTGATCATTTTTTTCCAAAGTTCCCAGGAGAAATGCTTTATTCTTGCGATTAATAATTCTTGCGACAACATCAAAAATGTAATTGAGCTCGCTACAAGATTTGCTACGAAAACGTAACCGATTCCAAATTCCGAACTGTATTTTAAACCGAAAATTCCATTGGGATATTTTGGAAGAATGATGATGAAAAATACAACTAAAAGGAAATTGATAATTCCATTTGTAATTCTGATTCCGGCATATTTCAACGGTCTTTCATTTTTTCTCAACATTACAAAAGGCATTGCACAAAAAGCGTCTAAAGCCAAAGTCACTGTTAAGATTGCTAATAAGTCAACTTGGTCAGGTGTTTTGAAAGCGTCTGCCAATGGTTGCCGATAAAATAATGTGAAACTCAAATAAACTAAAGTCACTGCCAAAACACTGAAAAACGATGTTGAAATTAGTTTGCGGTCATCTTTTTCGTCCAGCGCAAATCGGAAAAAAGTGGTTTCCATTCCGTGGGTCAAGAGTACGGCAATAACACCTGCTACAGAATAAAAATCTGCAAAAGGAGAGTAGGCCGTTGGTCCAAAAGTTCTCGTAATAATTGGGTTGATTACAAACGGAAACAATCTGATAATCACAGTTGTTAATCCATAAAGCGCAGTTTGTCCGAGAAGTTTCTTCATCTAATAATATATTGTTTTCATCGGTCAGATGGAATCTGCGATTTCAATTCAAAAATTTTTGCAAAAATAATCTATTCTGATAAGAATTCGGTTTATTTCTTCAGCTTATAATTCATAAAGAAAACCAGCTTTCCACCCTTCATTATATCCTCGTGCTTTAGCTTATAACCTTCAAATGGTTTCCCATTCAGCTCCATTTTTTCGATGTAAACGTTCTTTTCGGATTGATTTTTAACTTCGATTTCAAAAGTTTTTCCGTTCTCCAAATTCACTTTTGCATCCACAATACTTGGACTTCCGATCCAATAGTCATCAGAGCCTGGCGCAACAGGATAGAATCCTAAACTACTGAAAATATACCAGGCGCTCATCTGTCCACAATCATCATTTCCGCCCAATCCATCGGGTTTTGCTTTGTATTGCATTGTCAGAATTTTTCGGATTTGAGCCTGAGTTTTCCAAGGTTGTCCAGCAACATTATAAAGATAAGCCACGTGATGCGCTGGTTCGTTGCCATGAACATAACCGCCAATGATTCCTTCTCTTGTAATATCTTCTGTGTCAGCAAAAAACTCATCGGGTAGATGCATTGAAAATAATTCATCCAGATTTTCCCCGAATTTCTTTTTTCCGCCCATCGCTTTCATCAATTCCTCAGGATTATGCGGCACGAAAAAACTATAATTCCACGAATTACCTTCGATAAAGCCTTGTCCGTGTGTGCTCAGCAAATCAAATTCTTTTTTGAAACTTCCGTCAGATAATCTCGGTCTCATAAAACCAATTGATTTATCGAAGACATTTTTCCAGTTTTCGGAACGTTTCAGATATTCATTATATATATCGTTTTTGCCTAATTTCTTAGCGATTTGTGCGATAGCCCAATCGTCGTAAGCGTATTCTAAAGTGTTAGAAACCGATGTTCCGTTTTTCTCTGCGGAGATATAGCCTTTGTCAAGATATTCGCTGATGCCTTCGTAATTCCGTTTGTTGGAAGTCGCAATACAAGCTTGCAAAGCTTCTTCGGGATTTCCTGTAAATGTATTTTTAATAATTGCATCCGCAATCAGGGAAACCGAATGATAACCGCTCATACACCAGTTTTCATTGGCATAATGCGACCAAACAGGTAACATTTTCAGGCTGAACTGGTCATAATGTGCTAACATTGATTTAACCATATCATTATTTCGTTTTGGCTGAATTATATTAAAAAACGGATGCAAGGCGCGGTAAGTATCCCAAAGCGAAAATGTGGTGTAGTTTGTAAAATCTTTAGCCTGGTGAATATTCTGGTCGAGACCTTTATATTCACCATTGCTATCCATATAAGTTGTCGGATTGATGAATGTGTGATACATCGCCGTGTAAAAATTTACTTTGTCATCATCGTTTAAAGTATTGACAACAATTTTATTCAACTCCTTATTCCAGTCATTTTGAGCCTGGTTTTTCACATTTTCAAAATTCCAGTCCGGTGTTTCTTTCTGTAAATTTTCCAAAGCATTAGCTTGACTGACTGGCGAAATCGCAAATTTGATTTGAATTTTTTCATTTTCCTGAGTATCAAAATCGAAGTGCATTCTGATTTTCTTTCCAGCGATTTCCGGGAAATTATCATCTTGATTCCACTTTCTCCAAAAACCTCTATAAGCTTGCTTTGAATCAAAATTTTTCTGTCCGTAAGATTTGAAAGGCCTCGAAAATTCCATTGCAAAATAAACTGTTCTGGTTCTTGCCCAGCCATTGGTTTGTCTGTAACCCGTGATTCTGTGGTCATTTTCGATTCTTACATAAGTCCACACGTTTTTTTCATCGTAATTGTAAATTCCGGACATCAAATCCAGAATAATATGTGCATCATCCGATTTTGGAAACGTGTATTGATGAAATCCAACTCTCGTCGTCGCTGTTAATTCAGCCAAAATATTAGAATCATCGAGTTTCACTTTGTAATAGCCTGCTTCTGCCTTTTCGTTCTGATGAGAAAATCTGGAGCGGAATCCACTTCCCGGGTTTTGAGCAGTTCCTGGATTCAGTTTTACTTTTCCAACAGCCGGCATTATCAGAAAATCGCCCAAATCCGAATGTCCGGTTCCGCTAAAATGGGTGTGCGAAAATCCGACAATCGTTTTGTCCTCATAACGATATCCGGCGCAATATTTATAAACATCAGGATTGTATTTTCCGTTGATTTCATAAGACAGCGTATCAGTTTCAGGGCTCAGTTGAACGGCTCCAAAAGGAACAGTTGCACCGGGAAACGTATGTCCCATTTTCTCTGTCCCGATAATGGGATTGACGAATTTGACTAAGTTTTGTAATTTCTGAGAACTGAATAATGAACCGCATAAAACAGTTAGAATTAAAATTAATTTTCTCGAAAACATTCTTTGGAATTTTGAAGCAATTTAGTCAAATATTAATTTTAACCACATAGTCACATAGAAATGCTTTAAATTTTAATCAAATAAAATAGAATTGGAAACTGCTACTCTTAAACTTTTTTAATCTATGTGCTTATGTGGTTTAATTTTATCAATTCAAAAACTTTAGTAATCGTTTCCAAAAACTTATTTTTGTATTAAATAGTCTTGACAGGTCTCCAATTGTATCGTTTAGTATTAGCGATGTCAGGCTGAGGCTCTCGAAGCCTTCATATAAAATGATAAATCCATAAAAAGTAAAATGAAGATCCTAATAAAAAATGCCCAAATCGTCAATCAAGGAAAGATTATCCAAAGCGATATTCTCATCGAAAACGATTTGATTTCTAAAATTCAATCCAATATTTCCGAAGAAGCAGACCAAATTATCGAGGCTTCGGGAAAATATCTTTTACCAGGAGTGATTGATGACCAGGTTCATTTCCGCGAGCCAGGTTTGACCTGGAAAGGCGACATTGAAACAGAATCACGTTCTGCAATTGCCGGTGGAACGACTAGTTTTATCGAGCAGCCGAACACGGTTCCAAATGCGGTAACACAGGAATTATTAGCAGATAAATATGAAATCGCTTCTCAAAAATCGTTCGCCAATTATGGTTTTATGATGGGAGGAACGAATGATAACCTCGAAGAAGTTTTAAAAACGAATCCGAGAAATGTTCCGGGAATCAAATTATTTTTGGGTTCGTCAACAGGAAATATGTTAGTCGATAATCCGGAGACTCTGGAAAATATTTTCAGCAATACCAAAATGCTGATTGCCGTTCACTGCGAAGATGAAGCGACTATTAAAGCCAATACTCAAAAGTATTTGGATGAATACGGTGAAGATATTCCGGTGAAATTTCATCATTTGATCAGAAGTGAAGAGGCCTGTTATAAATCTTCCTCAAAAGCGATTGAACTGGCAAAGAAAACCGGCGCAAGACTTCACGTTTTCCATTTGTCTACAGCGATTGAAACGGAGCTTTTCAGAAATGATATTCCTTTAAAAGATAAAAAAATAACGGCTGAAGTTTGTGTTCATCACTTGACTTTCACCAACGAAGATTACGAAACAAAAGGCGGATTAATCAAGTGGAATCCTGCCGTGAAAACACAAAAAGACAAAGACGGACTTTGGGAAGCTCTGTTGGATGACCGAATCGATGTAATTGCAACCGACCACGCTCCGCACACTTGGGAAGAAAAACAGAATGTTTACACCAAATGTCCTTCCGGTGCACCTTTGGTTCAACATTCTTTGGTGGTGATGTTGGAAAATTACAAAAACGGAAAGATTTCTTTGGAAAGAATCGTTGAAAAAATGGCTCACAATCCTGCAATTTTATTCAGAATCGAAAAAAGAGGTTTCATCAGAGAAGGTTACAAAGCGGATTTGGTTTTGGTTGATTTGAATCAAAACTGGACAGTCGAAAAAGAAAATATCCTTTATAAATGCGGTTGGAGCCCGCTGGAAGGAACTGAATTTCATTCTAAAGTTACCCACACTTTCGTCAATGGAAATCTGGTTTACGAGAATGGAAAAATCAATGAAGAAAAATTCGGAGAGCGTTTGCTTTTTGAAGTGGAAGAATAAATTAAAGACTGCAAATTTTGCAGTCTTTTTGTTTTGCCTCTCGCGGATTAAGCAAATTTCGCAGATGTTGAAGTTGAAAAATCTGCTTTATCAGCTAGATCTGCGAGAGAAAATTTCTAACAATTAATTAAAATCAGTCAATAACAATGCTCTCAATTCCTTTGTTTAAAGCATCTTCCATAATTCCCGGAATCGCCAAACCTTCAGCACGGAAAACACTTACATCCGAAACTCCATAGAATCCAAAAACATTTTTAATATACGGAACATTCGAATCAAACACTTGGAAAGGGCCTCCGGAATAAACATTTCCTGAGGTAAAAGCGATATATAGTTTTTTGTCATTCAACAAGCCTTTTGGTCCGTTTTCGTCATATTTAAAAGTATATCCGGCTCTCGAAGTGAAATCAAGATAAGCTCTCAGTGTTGCAGGAACGGAAAAATTGTACATTGGAGAATCGATAACAATAATATCGGCTTCTTTTAATTCAGAAATCAAATCTTCAGAATATTTGTTGATGGATTGTTGCTCTGTAGAATGGTTTTCAGCCGGCGTAAAAAAAGTATTGATGTGAGACTCATCCAAAAGTGGAGTCGGGTTTGTCGTAAGATCACGTTCTTTTAAGACAGCATCTGAGTATTTTTCCTGAATTTTTTCGATAACTGCTTTTCCTAATTTTCTGCTTGCAGACAAATCTTTTCTAGGACTTGTGATGATGTGAAGTACATTTTTCATATGTAAATGATTATTTTTAAATTTTTTAGAATTGCTTTTCAGCTAATTCATTTTTGAATGATTAAAATTTCTACAGCAAAATTATGTACATTTGCTTATTAAAAGTAAGTAGTGAACAAAAGGTTAGTAGTAACCTTTGGGTAAGTTAAAATTATTATGGAAAATAATATCGAATTGGAAGAGCCGATGACCAAGGCCAGATGTACAGAAAGTCTGGCTTCTGTAGAAGATGCGATTTACGTTATCGGTGGAAAGTGGAAACTGAAAATCATCATTGCATTGCAGGAACACGGAAGCATTCGGTTTAACGAGCTGCAAAGAATCGTTGCCGGGATTTCTGCAAGAGTTCTGTCGAATGAACTAAAGGATCTGGAGCTGAACGGTTTCGTCAAAAGAGTCGTGCACGCCGAACAGACGCCGGTTGTGGTAGAATACCTTTCCACAGATTACAGCAGAACTTTAAAACCGGTGATTATGGCACTTTCTGAGTGGGGAAGAACGCATAAAAAAAACATCAGGGAAGATGTTTTCGAAAATACTTTAGCCAAAATTTAAACTCTCGCAGATTAAGCAAATCAAGCAGATGAAAAAAATCTGCGCAATCAGCTCAATCTGCGAGAGAAAAAATATCAATTAAACGACTGCCGAAATTCTAACGGCGACAAACTCGTTTTCTTCTTAAACAACGTAGAAAATGACTGCGAATGCTCAAATCCCAATTCATAAGCAATCTCACTTACCGATAATTCCGTTGTAGAAAGTTTCTCTTTCGCTTTGCTGATCAACTTTTCGTGGATGTGCTGTTGTGTATTTTGTCCGGTGTGAATGCGCAAAAGGTCACTCAGATAATTCGGGGAAAGATTCATCGCTTCGGCAATCTGATGAACGGTCAACAAACCTTTTTCAGAAGATTCTTTATCAAAATAATTGTTCAGAAAAGTTTCAAACTTCGTCAGAATCTGATGATTTCCACTTTTTCGGGTAATGAATTGCCTTTCATAAAACCGCTTCGAATAATTTAAAAGCAACTCGATCTGCGACAAAATAATTTCCTGTGTATGCTGGTCGATATGCTCACATTCTTTATCGATTTTATTCAGAATTTCAAGTAGGTTATTTTCCTCATCTTCAGATAGATGCAGAGCTTCATTCACGGCGTAAGAGAAAAATCCGTAAGAAGAAATTGTATTCGCCAAAGAATGTTTCAGCAGAAAATCCTCGTGAAAAATCAAAAGATAACCCGTATTTTCACAATCCATCGTTTTCAAATCGAGATATTGCACCTGATTTGGCGCCGTAAAACTCAGCACACCCTTATCATAGTCGTAATGCTGCTGTCCATATCTTATTTTTCCGGTCGCATTCCGTTTCAGGGCAACACAATAATATCGGCTCACAAAGCCTTTCCACACATCATCTTCAATGAAAACACTTTCCGAAAGATTCACCACGCTCACCATCGGATGCTTTGGTTCCGGAAGCGAAAGCAGCCTGTGAAAAGCCGAAATAGATTTTATCGTGTTCATAATTTGAAATTCTAAATATTAAAGATAGTTATTATTTGACTCCGTCGAACCACTTTGTTAAGTTTGGGCGCCTTTATCCGTCTTCCACTCCCGCTTTTTTGCTCCACTTCGTTCCGCAAAAAGAGCTCCGTTCAAGCCGGGGCGCAATCGTATTGCGTTTTAACTTTGTGTTTTAATTCAAAGATTTTTTAAATTACTAATCTTAGATTTTCAACATTAAGAATTAAAGATTTTTAAGCATTATTCTTAACAAACTTAATCAAGAATTAATTTATTAATTCTTAACTCATAAACTGTAAGATACTCTTAAATTCTTAATGTTGAAAAAAGCAGTTTATTCAAGTTAAGATTATTAAGTAAACTTTAAAATCAGCAAAATTGGCTCAATCAGCGAGAATTTTTAAAAATTTAATAATCCAAAAGTCCCATTCCAAACTCATCATAAGTCGCTCCTGTATCCGTTCCCAAAGGCACAATACTTTCCAGCTTCTCAATGTCAGATTCGCTCAGTTGGATAGTTGCCGCTTCAATATTCTGCTCAAGATATTTTCTGCGTTTCGTTCCCGGAATCGGAACAATCCCTTTACTGATAATCCAGGCCAAAGCCAGTTGGGAAGACGTAATTCCTTTATCCTTCGCCATATTTTCAATGGCTTCCACCAATTCGATGTTCTTGTGGAATTGTTCCCCCTGAAAACGCGGAATCCCTCTTCGGAAATCATTTTCCGGCAAATCGTCAATCGTTTTGATATTTCCGGACAAAAATCCTCTTCCCAACGGAGAATATGCCACAAAACCAATTTCCAGTTCGTTCAGCGTTTTAATCACGCCTTTTTCTTCCACCGTTCTTTCAAACAGAGAATATTCACTTTGAACTGCCGAAATCGGATGCACAGCGTGTGCTCTTTTCACCGTTTCAGAACCAACTTCCGACAAACCGATGTACCCTATTTTTCCTTCTTTCACCAAGTCGCTCATTGCTCCAACCGTTTCTTCAATCGGAACATTTTTATCGAGACGATGCATATAATAAAGGTCGATGTAATCGGTTTTCAGATTTTTCAAAGAACGTTCAACCGACTTTTTCACATAATCTTTACTTCCGTTGATTTTCCACGTGACTTGCTCATTATCATCGATTTCCCAACCGAATTTTGTCGCGATAATATATTGGTCACGATTGCCTTCAATCGCTTTTGCAATCAACTGCTCATTTTTAAAAGGTCCGTACAAATCGGCAGTGTCGAGAAAGTTTCCGCCTAATTCCAAAGAACGGTGAATGGTTGCAATCGCTTCTGTTTCATCCGTTTTGCCATACATATCGGCATCGCCAAAACCAGTCATTCCCATACATCCCAAACCGATATTCGGAATAATTAATCCCTGATTTCCTAATTTTACTTTTTTCATTTTATCTTGATTTTTAATAAAACAAAGTTGATGAGAAATCTACAATCGGATGTATGCAAAACGACGGATGTTGTATGAGAATTACTGATGTCAATTAAATGACTTCCGGAATTCCAAAGGAGAAATGTCCGTTTTAGCTTTAAACAATTTACTGAAAGACTGAGAGTGTTCAAATCCCAATTCATAAGCAATTTCACTTACAGAAAGTTCTGTAGTAGAAAGCTTTTCTTTAGCTTTTTGAATCAGCTTTTCGTGGATGTGTTGTTGCGTGGTTTGTCCCGTTAAAGATTTCAGTAAGCTTCCTAAATAATTAGTAGAAATATTCAGAGACTCTGCAATGTAATTGGCGGTTGGCAAACCTTTGTTGATGACTTCGTTTTTGAAATAATCTTCCAGAATATGTTCCAATTTATCCAAAATCTGATGATTGCTCTTTTTTCTGGTGATGAATTGTCTTTGGTAAAATCGTTCGCAGTAATTCAGAATCACTTCAATTTGAGAAATAATGATATTCTGTGTGAATTCATCAATTCCTGACTGATATTCGCGTTCGATGCCTTTGAAAAGTCCAATCAACGTTTCTTCTTCTTTTTCAGAAAGAAACAACGCTTCATTAACATCATAACCGAAGAATTTATAATTGTGAATGGTCTTTGCCAAAGGCGTATTCCAGATAAAATCGGGATGAAAAGCCAAAAGAAAGCCGGACGGTTTTGTGTCGTATTTGTCAATAATCATCCTCACCAATTGTCTCGGCGCAATAAAGCACATCAGACCACCATCAAAATCATACTGGCTTTGTCCGTAATGCAATTTTCCATGGATATCACGCTTGAAACCCATAAAATACAATTCCTGAACCCAGCTGATTTCCGATTCCTCGATTTGATATTCCACCTGGCTGTAATCCACCAGACTAATCATTGGGTGTTGAGGTTGAGACAATCCGCAAATCCTGTGAAATTCAGCAACGGTGTCAATCGTATATAATTTTCTGTTACTCATAACCTAATAAGATTAAAGGCAACAATCCGAAAACTGTTGCCTTACAAAGTTAGTAATCTGTTGAAATACTTAATGTTTTGAAATCGGAAATTTCATTTTGAAGTGTGCTTAATTTATTAGTTGCCATTTGAAAAGCGTCGGAACCTAAAACCAAATGAACAGGTGGATTTTCCATTGCTGCCAATTCTATCAATGCCACAGCTGCTTTTTCCGGGTCACCAGGCTGATTGCCGTTGATGTCCTGCTCGTGCGCTTTTTGAATTTGTCTGGCCGTTGCATAAGCATCAATTTCATTTTCAGGTGTGCGAAGAGAACCACCGGTTAAAAAGTCAGTTCTGAAATAACCGGGATAAACAATGGTTGCATTCACTCCAAATTCTTTCGCTTCCGCGGCCAAAGCTTCCGTGAAACCGACAACGGCAAACTTGGTAGCGCAATAGATTCCCCAACCGGGAAAATCTCCTGAAAGTCCGCCAATTGATGCAATGTTGATAACGAGACCATTTTTCTGTGCTCTGAGGTAAGGCATTGATTTTCTGATGACATTAAGAGAGCCGAAGACATTGGTGTCAAAATTCTGACGGCTTTCTTTATCTGTTAATTCTTCTAGAGTTCCCAATTGTCCGTAACCCGCATTATTCACGATAACATCCAATTGTCCGAATTTCTCAACTGTTTTAGAAATCGCTTCCGAGACCGAATTTTCATTTACCAAATCCACTTCCAATGGAAGGAAATCAGAGTTTTCTGCGCTGATGACTTTCTGTAATTCCGAAACATTTCTGGATGTTGCTGCCACAGAATAACCTTCAGCTAATAATTTTTTTACTAATGTCAGACCTAAACCTTTTGAAGCGCCAGTCACGAACCATACTTTTTTTGTACTCATTTTGATTGTTTTTAAAGGGTTAATTATTTACAGTACAAAGTTGAAAAATGATGAACGGAACGGTGTGACCAAATCAAAGATTGTTGTAGCCAAAACTACGATGACGGATTTTTGGGCGCCTTTTCCGTCTGTAATTTATCCTGAGCGAAGTCGAAGGACTCCAGCTTTTGTCACTCTGAGGTTCTTGAAGAGTCCGTTCAAGCCGGGGCGCAATTGTATGACGTTCATATTTTGCGCATAACTTTTGTTAATTCTCAAAACAAAATAAAAATCTAAATTTACCACAGACGCAAATCATCGTTTATTAATATCAAAAATCACTTACTAAATGAATCTATATACACAACCAATGTTGCGCGAAGACGCACTCAAAGATAAAGTCGCTATTGTGACTGGTGGCGGAAGCGGTCTTGGAAAAGCAATGACCAAATATTTTCTGGAACTCGGAGCGAAAGTCGTTATCACGTCTAGAAACCTGGAAAAACTGCAGGGGACCGCAAAAGAACTGGAAGAACAAACTGGAGGAAAAGTGCTTTGTGTGGCCTGCGATGTACGCAATTGGGACGAAGTAGAAGCAATGAAAGAAGCGGCGATAAAAGAATTCGGGAGAATTGATATTCTGTTGAACAATGCTGCAGGGAATTTTATCTCGCCAACCGAAAGACTGACACATTCAGCCTTTGATTCTATTTTGGATATCGTTTTGAAAGGAACAAAAAATTGTACGCTTTCCATTGGGAAATATTGGATTGATAACAAAGTTCCGGGAACGGTTCTTAATATCGTCACGACTTATGCCTGGACGGGCTCTGCTTATGTCGTTCCATCAGCTTGTGCAAAGGCAGGCGTTTTGGCGATGACCAGAAGTCTTGCGGTGGAGTGGGCAAAATATGGTATTCGTTTCAATGCGATTGCGCCGGGACCATTTCCTACTAAAGGAGCTTGGGACAGATTACTTCCGGGAGATTTGCAGGAGAAGTTCGATATGAAGAAGAAAGTACCGTTGAGAAGGGTTGGCGAACATCAGGAATTAGCCAATCTTGCGGCTTATCTGGTTTCCGATTATTCAGCTTATATGAATGGTGAAGTGGTGACTATTGACGGTGGCGAATGGCTGCAAGGTGCTGGCGAGTTCAATATGCTGGAGGATATTCCGCAGGAAATGTGGGATATGCTGGAAGCAATGATAAAAGCAAAAAAATCGAATTGATTTAAAAATAAACCTTATTTAATCTCAAGTTTGTAACAAATTTGAGATTTTTTTTACCTATTTTTAAATGTTATAAATCTTTTTACGTAATGAAATTCAAACTCCCTAATTTGATTTCTGCTGTAGCGATATTTGCTTTTGTCGGCAATTCTTACGCTCAGGAATCTTCAAAGTATGATTATACAGAAGCCTTCAAACCATTTTTCTATCCTCAGACCGGAACTGAAACACGTTCGGCAAGCGGACAGCCGGGACACAAATATTGGCAGAACTCCGCCGATTATCAACTGAATGTCAGTCTTAATGAATCTAACAATGAATTAACCGGTTCGGCCGAAATTACTTATACCAACAACAGTCCGGACCAACTGGGTTTTCTTTGGTTACAACTCGACCAAAATCTTTTTGCTAAAGATTCAAGAGGTAATGCTGTAGTTCCGTTGTCAGGAAGTAGAAACGGTGCGCACGGAGAAGCATTTGATGGCGGTTACAAAATCAAATCAGTAAAATATGACGGGAAAGATGTAAAATATACCATTACAGACACCAGAATGCAGATTGACCTTCCAAGTGATTTGAAAGCGAACGGCGGCGTTGCAAAATTGAAAATAGAATATTCTTTTCTCTCTCCAAAATACGGTTCGGACAGGATGGGAGTTGAAGATACCAAAAATGGAAAAATCTTCACATTGGCGCAATGGTATCCGAGAATGTGTGTATATGATGATGTAATGGGTTGGAACACGTTGCCATATTTAGGAGCTTCGGAATTTTATTTGGAATACGGAACTTTATCAGCAAATATTACCGTTCCGACTAATCATTACGTTGTAGCTTCGGGAGAATTATTGAATGAAAGAGAGGTTTACTCGAAAGAAGAAATCAACCGTTGGAATGAAGCTAGAAAAAGTGACAAAACTGTGATGATTCATCCCGAATCTGAATTAGGTAAAGGAAATCAATCAGGAACAAAAACCTGGAAATTCAAAATAGAAAAAGCAAGAGATTTTGCCTGGGCTTCGTCTTCTGCATTTATTATAGATGCCGCGAGAATCAACCTTCCAAGCGGAAAAAAATCTCTAGCAATCTCGGCCTATCCTGTAGAAAGTGCAGGCGACAAAGCTTGGGGAAGATCGACTGAATATACAAAAGCTTCCATCGAACATTACTCCGGAAAATGGTTCGAGTATCCTTATCCAGCAGCGACTAATGTTGCCGGAAACGAAGGTGGAATGGAATATCCTGGAATCGTTTTTTGCCACAGAAATTCAAAAGGTGCTGATCTTTGGGGTGTAACGGATCACGAATTTGGTCACACTTGGTTTCCTATGATTGTTGGTTCCAATGAAAGAGTTTTTGCCTGGATGGATGAAGGTTTCAATACTTTTATTAATGAATTATCAACGGAAGCTTTCAATAAAGGCGAATATTATCACAAACAAGATATCAGCAAGATTGGACCATTTGTTCAGAGTGATAATTTTGAACAGATTATGGTTGGTCCGGATAATATGAAAGAAAGAAACATTGGTGTTTTGGCTTATTTCAAACCTGGAGTTGGGTTAGGGATTTTGAGAGAAACCATTTTAGGTCCTGAAAAATTTGATAAAGCATTCAAAACTTATGTTCATAGATGGGCGTTCAAACATCCGACACCTTGGGACTTCTTCCATACAATGGAAAATGTTTCCGGCGAAGAACTGAACTGGTTTTGGAGAGGCTGGTTTATGAACAAATGGAAAGTGGATCAAGCTGTAAAAGCAGTAAAACCTGTGAATGGCGATTTCAAAAATGGCGCGCAAATTACAGTTGAAAATATTGGGCAACTACCAATGCCGACAACAGTTCTTGTAACCTTTAAAGATGGAACTACGCAGACTGTGAAATTACCTGTTGAAGTTTGGAAACGTAACACAGAATGGACTTTCCAAATCGATTCTACAAAAGAAGTTACGAATGTAAAATTGGATCCGCAATCCATCGTTCCGGATATCAATCCTAAGAATAATGCTTGGCCGAATTAGACTTGTAGATTCAAGATAAAGAATCAAGACAAAAAAAACGCTCCTATTTTGGAGCGTTTTTTATTGATGTAAGATGAAAGTCTATCATCTATCTGTCTATTCTCTCAAAATAATCTATAAAGCAACCATCTCAGTCACTTCCACATCATAACCGGAAAGAATAGGTTTGATGTTAGGATTCTGAGTAATCACTTTAAATTTATTAATTCCCAAATCTTTCAAAATCTGAGTTCCGATGCCGTAATCACGGAAGTTAGGTGCAATCGTAGGTTGTTCGCTTGTTCCGTCCTGGTAATTCAGGAAATGTTTGATTCTGCTCAATGTATTTTCTTTGTTAGAAACATTGTTGATAAAAACTACTGCGCCTTTTCCTTCTTTGTTGATAAGGTCAGTTACTTGTTGCATCAACGGATGTTCGCCATTAGACAATCTGCTGAAAACATCAAAATAAGTTCCCGAAGATTGCACTCTTACAAGAACAGCTTCATCTGCAGACCAGCTTCCTTTTGTCAGAGCATAATGGATTTGCTCCGTAGGTTTTTCCTCAAAAACATAAAATTTGAAATCTCCAAAATGCGTTTTGATATCACGCTCCTCGATTCTCTCCACAAGATCGCCTTGTCTCATAATTCTGTAATGAATCAAATCCTCAATAGAAATCACTTTCAAATCGTGTTTCTTCCCAAATTCCAAAAGTTGAGGTAATCTCGACATACTTCCGTCCTCGTTTAGGATTTCGCAGATAACGCCGCCTTCTTTCAGCCCAGCCAATCTTGTCAAATCAACCGCCGCTTCCGTATGTCCGGCTCTTTTCAAAACGCCGCCTTCTCTTGCACGCAACGGGAAAATGTGTCCAGGTCGCATCAGGTCGCCAGGCTTTGTGTTAGGATCCATAATCGCCTGGATGGTTTTGGCGCGGTCGCCAGCAGAGATTCCCGTTGTAGCGCCTTTTCCAAGAAGGTCAACAGAAATCGTAAAAGCCGTTTCTTTCGGATCGGTAGAATTCGAAACCATAGAATGCAGTTCCAATTCGTCGCATCTGGTTTCAGTTAGTGGCATACAAATCAAACCTCTCGCATAAGTTGCCATAAAATTGACAATCTCAGGTGTAGTTAGTTCAGCAGCAGCGATGAGATCACCTTCATTTTCGCGATCTTCATCATCTACCACGATGACCATTTTGCCGTTTTTAAGGTCTTCCAGTGCTTCTTCTATCGTATTAAGTTGGAATTTCTCCATTATTTCTAAAAATTTTCTGCAAAGATAATTATTTAGAACCTAACCAAAGATTGTATTAATCGATTAAAGATATGTAAATCATTAATATTTAGGAGCCGGGAACCTGCTGTCCACTCATACTCCTCGCTCTGGCGCTCCACTACGTTCCGCGCCATCGCTGTGGGGTAACCATTACCATCAGGGCTAGGTGTAATTCGATGGTTTTAAAAAACTTCAAAAATTTAAAAAATCTAAAAAAAATCAAATAAAAAGATGGATAAAATTTGAAAATTAAAAAAAAACACTAAATTTGCAAACCAAACAAAATGGTGCTTTGGCCGAGCGGCTAGGCAGTGGTCTGCAACACCATCTACAGCGGTTCGAATCCGCTAGGCACCTCCAAAACCCTAATTCATTTGCTTAGAATGTTTTAGGGTTTTTTATTGCCTTTTTTCAATAGTTAATTTCAATCTTCCAACAAAAAAATAAAATCACGCTAAAAAATGGTTAAAAAGCTAATATTATTTTGCTTTAATTTTTATTAGTAATTATGATATTCGTAATCATAATGTAAATAATCAATTTTATTTTGGTATTATAATTGTAAATTATATTTAAATCACTAAAATAAGTTATTATGAAAAAGTTTTTTACATTTGTTGGACTTGTGTCCTCGGTGGCATTTTTTAATGCACAGATTGTTATCAACGAAATTTATACAGCAGGTGGGCTTCTTAACGCCTTGTTTCGTACTGATTTTATTGAATTGAAAAATATTGGATCTTCTACGGCTTCTCTTACTGGGGCAACTATTCAATATGGAGCTGCTTCCGCTCAGTTTACACAATATCATAATCTTCCAAATATTACTTTGGCACCTGGCCAGACCTATTTGATTCAACAAGGTTCTGAGGGAACTGCAGGTGAAGGTCTTATTGGCGTGAATCTAATTGTAGATGTGGTTCTTAATTTAGATGGTTCCGGTCCTGTAGCGGGTGTTGGTCTCCAATTGGGATTAGCTTCGGGAAAAGTGGCCTTGGCAACCAATAATGTCCGTGTAACAGGGCCTACAGCGTCTAATGTTATTGACTTCGTAGGATATGGTCTTGCAAATCAATTTGAAGGTAATGGAGCTGCGCCGTCACCATTGCTTGTATTATCTATCTCAAGAAATGCAAATGGAACAGATACTAATAATAACAATATAGATTTTACCGCTGGGCTTCCAACGCCTCAGGGTAGTGGTCAGACTTTAGCAGTTGGCGATGTTAACGGTTCTAAATCAGCATTCATTAGAAATACACTGGTAAAGAATAACGAAGTTTATTTCAGTTCTGATGTTCAGGATGTTCAGTTCTTTACAATGTCTGGACAGCTTGTAAAAACGGCTAATGTTAAAGCTGGTGCAAAAGTGAATGTCGCAGATTTGCCAAAAGGTAACTATATTGTCACAGGAACTGTGAATAATAATAAAGTTACTGAACGAGTTTTGAAGGAATAATTTAATTTCCAATTAAAAAGAGAGAGCTGTCATTTGATAGCTCTTTTTTATTTATAATTTGAATCTAATTATGTCTTTTTTAAAATAAAAAAAGTAGGAAGACCAACGAAGCATCCCCCTACTTATATTTTTAGAAGCAAGTATTTTGCCAATGTTGATTTTTAAAAATTTTTCACCAATCCAATTCCCGCTGTTTTATTCTGATAGAAAGGCATCATCATCACTGAAGAATTTTTATTTTTTCCGGATAAAAACTTGTTTATTTTTGGATACAACCAATAAGAAGCTTCCGTCGATAAAATCCCAATTCCTGCTCCGGCAACCACGTCACTGAACCAATGTTTATCATTCAGCATTCTGTAAACGCCTGTGAAAACCGCCAAAGAATAACCGGAAACTCCCAGCCAGAAATTGGTATCCTTATATTCTCGGTACATAAACTGTGCGGATGCAAACGCAAAAGCGGTATGACCGGAAGGAAACGACAACCGATTCGATTGGTCGGGTCTTTCTTCTTTTGCTATATGTTTCAATGGCATTACCACAGCAGAAGTCATCAGTAACGACGTTCCATAGATGATGCTGCGATCCCGGAAATTATGTTTTCCTTCCACTCCAAAGGCATTCAATCCATAAACCAAAGCGGCAGGTGCAAACTGCGTGTAATTATCCAGTCGGATATGGTCAGGCTGATGTTCGTTGATTTCGCTTCTTGTCGAAAAATTCAATTGTTTTAGTTTGTCGAATTTCAAAGTAGCGACGCCGTAGCTTATAAAAACCGTTGGAATAATCAGTTTTTTATAACTGAACTGATGTGTGTTATCTGTATGTAATGCAGGGGCAGAAATGCTGTCTGTTGCATCATTTTTTACGGCTATGCTGTCCTGAGCAAAGAGGTTTTGAGAACTTAATAAAATAATTAATAAGCCTGAGAATAATAGTTTCATCGGAGAAATTCTGATTTAAAAATTAACTTTCAAATTTGGTAAGCTGATTGTCTTTGTAACAATAGAATTCGTAGGAAGGTTCTTTCCGAAACGTAAAAACTTTTTCGAGATGAATGATCTCGTAATGATTTTTCAAAGAATCATATTTGGTTTTAAGATGATTGGGCAATTCTTTTGTATGGATAGGTCTTTCGATTTCCAATCCGTCATCAAACGCAAATTCAATCACAAAATCCGTTGACCGCCACGAAATAACAGACTCGCTTTTTGCAATCGTCACACCCAATTGATCTTGTTGAATGATTTTGTCGGAAGTTCCTATCAATAAAGTAATCCCTGCAACAACCATTGCACCGTAACCAATTTTTCTGAAGAGGTTTTCGCTGAGGTAAGGAAGAATATATTTCACAGTATAAGAAGAAATAATCGTTGCAACGGCAATCGCCAATCCCAGCCACAAAGCAAGATTGGAATACAATCCGAGCGAAAGATAAATCACCAATTTGATAAGATGAAGAAAAACTTCATTCGCTGCTCGGGTTGCAACAATTTCTTCTTTTTTCAATCCGAATTTCAAATAAAACCGATTAAACAATAATCCAATTGCGCCGGTAATTCCGGAAACAAATCCTGCCAGAAAACCGATGATTGCCAAAACATATTTCGGAGATGCTTTTTCATCTGTTTCGCCATTCTTTATTTTTTTGAAAAGTTGAGGAACATTGGCAATAAGGAAAAATGCGACAATCAATTGAAGATAATTCGGATTGATATATTTGATGAGGTAAGCGCCAATCAAAACGGCAGGAATCGAAAACGGAACAAACCAAAAGAAAATTTTCCAGTTGATGTGTTTTTTGAAAACCGCAATTCTTGAAACCGAACTTGTAAACGTTCCAATTGTCAATGAAAAAGGAACAACAGAAGCCGGTAATAAAAGATTTAAAATTGGAATCAGAATGAGGCTTGCACCGCCTCCGCAAATCGCACTCAGCCAGAATGCGAGAATGGTTCCGAAGAACAATAGAATAACTTCAACAATCATTTTTTATCAATAAAAAAGGTTACACCATCAATTTTACTTGACAAAGATGCAACCTGATTTAGAAGATATTTTGAAGGGAAACTATTTCGCTTTCATTTTCCCATTTTTAAATCTCTCGCTCGCAGTTTGATAATAGGAAATCGTCTCGGCAATCAGCTTCTGATTTTTGAATTTGACTTCGGATAAACATTGATTTGATTTTTTTACATCAAATTGCTTGACCTTTTTTCTGTCATCAATCTGAGTGAAAATATTGCCTTTCAACATTCCCAGAGTTCTGTAATTTCCGATGAAAGCGCGTTCGTCGCCAACTTTTGTCTGATTAATGTCTTTTCCGTACAAACTTGTCGTATAATTCCAACCGAGATAACCAAATAAAGTCGGCATCAAATCAATCTGAGAAGTCAGACGATTAATTTTCTCTGCTTTCTGAGGAAGATTGTAAATAACCGCAGGAATATGGTGTTTGTCGATATTGATTTCCCACTTTCCGGCGCTGCTCGCACAATGGTCGGCAACGATGACGAACACAGTGTTTTTGAACCAAGGTTTTGTTTTAGCATCAGCCAGAAATTTCCCTAAAGCATAATCGGTGTATTTCACAGCTCCATTTCTGTTGCCTTGCGGAAGGTCGATTTTTCCAGACGGAAAAGTGTAGGGCTTATGATTGGAAGTCGTCATCACAAACTGGAAAAAGGGCTTGTTTAATTTACTGCTTTTATCAGCGTATTTAATCGATTGTTTGTACAAATCTTCATCACAGATTCCCCAGGCATTTTCAAAACTCACTTCGTTGTCCGGAATATTGAAACGCTGTGTTTTGATTTCGTCTGACAAAGGATTTCCACGATTCCTGTCTACAATATCAAAGCCCTGTCCTCCGAAAAAATTATTCATATTATCAAAATAACCATCACCACCATAAATGAAATAAGGCTGATAATTTTTCTCTTTAAAAACCGTCGCCACAGAAAATAGATTCTGATTATCTGGTCTTCGAACGATACTGTTCCCCGGAGTCGGCGGAACGGACAAAGTTAAAGCTTCCATTCCACGCACAGTTCTGGTCCCGGTTGCATACAGATTGGTAAAGAAAATACTTTCGTTAGCCAGTTTATCATAATTTGGAGTGAGGTTATCTTTGTTTCCGAAAGCTTTCAGAAAATCTCCACTGAAGCTTTCTATCGCAATCAGAATGACGTTAGGATGTTGCTCGTTTTCGGATTTTGTAGTTCTGGAAATATCGTCCCATTGGTTGGAAACATAAGTCTGATTTTCCTGCAAAAGATTTTTTTTCAGAACAGAATATGCTTCTTTATCATCGATTTTCGGGTAGAAAGTTTCGTAATCCAATTCATTGGATTTGAAAGCGGTGAAAAATGAGAATGTTCCGTTTTTTCCTAATTCGTTTAAAACTAAATTATTGCTAAAATCTGCTTGTTTGTTTTTCAATATTAAACTTAAAATTAAAGCCGGAATCAATGCAGAAAAAAAAGCCAATCTTTTTGAAATAGGTCTTTTGTCGGAAAATGTACTTCTGAATATTTTTCTTTTCTGAAGGAAAACAAACGTTAAAACAATCAATGCGACTAATACAAAAATGATTAATGGCAACGGATAAGATTCGTTGATGTTCGAAATCACTTCGTAAGTATAAATCAGATAATCAACCGCAATGAAATTGAATCGCACGCCAAATTCATCCCAAAAAGGAATCTCCGCCAACAAGCTGAAATAGATGATGAGAAGCACGATCGCCAGATAAACATAGGTGAAAATCTTATCGAATCTGGAACCCATCCACCGTTTCGGAAAAACCAAAAGATAAACTGAATACAGCAGTAAAAACAATGTTCCAACTGCAAAATCATAGCAAAATCCGGTGAAAAATGCTCTTACAATGTAGAACAAATTAAAGTCTACATCTTTCGAAGACCAGAACAGAAATCCAATCCTGATAAGGGTTGAAAATAAAATATATAAACTTAAAATTGAGAATAAAACAGCAAATCTGCTGTCAAATATTTTTTGAAATTTTTTAAGAATCATTACTTTTTACGCGTTTAAAAACGTGTAAAGATGAAACTCAATTTAGAAGAAATTTAGAATTTACAGTTTTACCGAGAAAATATGATTATGATTTTCGAATCTGTAATCGATACTCCAGTTCTGAGATTTGCAGATTTCTTTTACAATAGCGAGTCCAAGTCCGCTTCCGTTATTGTCTTTCGAGAATCTGGAAAACCGTTTGAACAGCAAATCTGAGTTCAGTTTTTCTGTCCCAGAATTAGAAACTTCGAAAACAGAATTGTTTAGTTTTATAGAAATCGAACCGTTAATCGGAGTATGGCGGATAGCATTTAAAATCAAATTATTAATCAAAACTTCGGTTAATCCAATGTTTCCGTTCACTTTTATATCAGAAGAAATTTCGCTGTGAACGGAAATGTTTTTCTGGTCAAAATGTTCCTGTAAAATCTCCATACTTTGATTGAGTAATTCGTCCAGATGTATTTCGGAATTATCAAACTGATTGTTTTCAATTTTTGCTAATAATAAAAGATTTTTATTGATTCTTGAACTTCTGGACAAAGCGCGGTTCATTTCTTCCGCAATATGATATTGTTTTTCCGTCAAATCTTCGTTTTGCAAAAGAATATCGAGTTTGTTTTTTAAAATCGCCAAAGGAGTCTGGAGCTCGTGGGAAGCATTTTCTGTAAACTCTTTCTGTGTTTTATACACGGAAACATTATGTTCTATCAGCTTGCTTAATGATTGATTCAGTTCATCAAATTCAGTGACATCGGTTTGCGGAAACTCAATTTTTGTCTGATTATTGAGGCTGAAAGTTTTCAGTTGATCCAAAGTCTCACGGAAAGGTTTCCAAACCGATTTTGAAAGTCTTCTGTTGAGAAATAGCAATCCGCCGACAATCAGAATGAAGAGAATAACCGTGGTTGCGGATATGAAAAAAATAGTTTCCTGAGATTCTTCGATATTGGTTTCGATATTGAAACGATACGGCTTTTTGTTGAGATAAATAATCTTCGACAAACACCTGAACCTGTCAATGTCATTAAAATCAAGAAAATCGTGTGGCTTTTCTACAATGAAAATACTGTCCTTAAAATGGTCGTTTTTATCTAAATTCCGGATGTTTGTGGTGGGCTGTACATCGTTCCACAACTTTATCGTTTCGTTCAGTTTTTCATCGGATAATTTTAAACTGTTGATTTGAGAGCTGGTTTTTTCGGCTACAATTTTGTTGTGCTCATCCAATTCGTGTTTCCAGATCGCATCCACCACAAAATAATACAGCGGAATGCTGATGACCAGAATAATCAGGACATAGATGATGAAGGGTTTTGTGGTTTTGTTTAAAAGCGGCTTCACAAAGAATTATAAGTTATGAATTATAAATTATGAGTTTTTCATTTTGGTTGTGATGATGGCACTACGAATCATTTTCAATATTTCTAAAGCATCATTATTAATGTTTTCATATTCTGTGGACGATAAGAATTCGGTTTCAAATAAAAGTTCGAGCCAATAAAGAGATTCATCACATTCCTTTTGAGCAATAGCAAGCTTATGAATGAAGTCTGCTTTGCTCTCTGCGTTCTGAGCTTCCCGAATTAATGCACCAATTGCGGTTCCGCTTCTCAATAATTGCTTACTTAATACAAATTCCTTTTTATCTGTTATAAGATATTTGTAAAGTTTTACGATTCTTATAGCAAAACTAAAACTCTTATCCTTCAAAACATTTTTCTTTTCACTCATAATTCATCATTTATAACTCATCACTAATTTGATTCCCATTTATAACCAGTTCCGTAAACCGTTTTCAGGTAAGGTTCGCAGCCTGCGTCATTCAGTTTTTTCTTTAAGTTTTTCACGTGTGCATACACAAAATCGTGATTGTCCAGCATATCTGCAAAATCTCCCGAAAGATGCTCTGCCAAGGTACTTTTGGATATGACTTTGTTCTTGTTACCGATAAAATAAATGAGCAAATCAAACTCTTTTTTTGTCAATGCAATGATTTCATTATTGACTGAAACGGTTTTTGCCAAAAGGTCGATTTGTAATTCATTTTGATTGATAATATTAGAATTGTTAAACTGTTTTCTTCTGATTATGGAATAAATTCTCGCCATTAATTCCGACAAATGGAATGGTTTCGTCAGATAGTCATCCGCACCAAGTTGCAAGCCTTTTATTTTGTCATCCAACGCATTTTTTGCAGAAACGATGATAACGCCGTCCTGCTTATTTTGCTTTTTCAGCTCTTCCAGAATTTTCAACCCATTGCCGTCCGGCAGCATAATGTCAAGAATAATACAATCGTATTGGAAAGTTTCAATCTTGTACATCGCTTCATAGAAAGTGAAGGCAAATTCGCACAGGTAGTTCTCTTCAGAAAGGTATTCTGCGATACTTTTTGCCAATTCGGTTTCGTCTTCTATAATGAGGATTTTCATCAGTAATTTTTTTAATTAGATCTAAGTTTTTAACTCCGCTAATTTATATTTCGAATTTAGAAGAAATTTTGAATGAATTTAAAAATAAAAAATCAGAACGTAAAAAAGGTAATTGCAACCACAATTACCTCTTCTGTATATCGATTTGATTTGATTATGCTTTTGGTTTCAGCTGTCTGGATAAAAAGACAAGTGCTGCGATTCCCAAACCTGTCAAAATCAGGTTTTTTGTTTTTTTTGAAGGACTTAACATCGTCTGTCCGTAGATCCGCATTGGATTTTTGGAAGGTGTCAGCACATTGCCGTCGGTATCCGTTTCGCTGTCTTCTTTCATTAATAACCGTAATGCAGCCGATGTGGAATTGATAACAGGCTTCGGAATCAAGCTGTACATCCCTTTCATCATCAAGGATGAGAAATCTGTGAACTTGCTTTTCTGTGGGTTTTTTGCCATTTCTACCATCGCTTCGGCTAGCTTTTTCGGATCAGAAGCTGTAGGCGGAATTTTAAAATCTAATCCGGAATATTTTGCCGAATGCATATTACCCGTCGATTTTTGGATACTCGGATATAACCCACAAATGTGAATATCCGGTTCATCTGAAACTTCGCCTTGCAAACATTCCGTCATTCCACGGATGCCATATTTTGAAGCGGAGTAAGCAGTTCCATAAGGCGCTGGCATCCATCCTCCAATTGAAATGTTGTTAATTAAAACTCCATGTTTTTGTTTTTTGAAAATTGGTAAAATACTTCGCGCACCATGCATATAACCGAGAAGGTTGGTTTTGATGACCTGATCAATGACTTCAACGGGGGTTTCTTCATATCTTCCGGTCGCCATTACACCTGCATTGTTGACCCAGAAATCTACGGTTCCCGTGATTTTCAAAGCCTCTTCTGTTAAATGTTCAACTTCTTTGAAATCCGAAACATCAGTCTGTACGCCTATTGTAATTGCGCCTATATTTTGACACATTTCAACTGCGCTTTCCAACGCTTCTTTTCCTCGGGATGCTAAAACAAGATTGCAACCTTCTTTAGCAAATGCTTCTGCCGCTGCTAATCCTACACCGCTGGATGCGCCTGTGATGACCACGGTTTTATTATTAAGTTGGTTTGATTTCATAATATTTTGATTTTTGGAATTCAATCAAGTTCAAAGAATATACCATTGCTTCAGGTCGCTTTTACATTTGATATTACAATAAAAAAGAAATGATAAATTATTCATAATAAGATGATAGTACATAAATGATGGAGAGATGACGAAGGAGTCTTATAGCGATAGCTTAAATATGAAGCAATAAGATTTGTAAAAATAATGTGAGTTTATTATTGATTTTGCATCAACTTGGCAGACGTTTTGCAAGTGTACTTCTACACAAATCAACTTATAAATCACACCAACGATATGGAAGCTACAGAACTTAGACTAAACAATTTGCTGATTTACGGCAACGAGATCGTTCCGGTAATGGGAATGGAGAATAGTAACAACAATCTTATTGTTAAAATAGATTCTGACACAGCTATCGATCACAGAAATCTAAAGCCAATTGCTTTGACGGCAGAATGGCTTAGAAAATTAGGATTCAAAGAAGCTTACAGATCTTCTAGCAGAATAAGATTTGAACTTTCAAACTACTGCAGGTATGACTTTGACTTAGATTCCAACAAGATTTTACAAGGCTTCTTGTACTTTGGAAACTATATCAAATGTAATTATCTTCATCAGCTCCAGAACATCTATTTCACTCTGACTGGCGAAGAACTTAAAATAGAATACGAATTACAACACGCCCAAACCACTCATTCATAAATATTCTCGAAACCTGATTTTTTTAAAGTCAGGTTTTTTTTATTCAATTAAACTTCTTTGTTCAATTTGTATCTTGTAAATAGCGGATATAGAAGATGGTAAGGAAATAAAGCTATCAAGACAAAGTTCTTTGCATTTTGAAAATCGGCTAATACGAAAAAGTCTGTATACCAATGGAAAATGTAAAGAAAGAACATCACAAAAGTCAGATATTTCCTATTGAAAGCTCCTAAAAAGCTGCTAGCCTGAACGATAATCCCAAATATTGTTAAGAAGACCCAAAGTGTTTCATATTCATACAAATTCAAAATCCATGTTGGAACTTTTATATCTGCCATCCAATAATTGTCCAATGTATTCAGTTTTGCCGCATTCTTGTCTAGCCAGGTGATTTTATCTGTTCCTTTAATGAGGTTTTTTGCTATTCCTAAAAATTTTGATATCCCAGCTAAGCTATATGTTGCCAATAAACCCAGATAAAAGTATTGTACCCATTTGTAGTCATTTTCACTATTCAAATTCTTAGGTAATAAGAAAATTGACATAAAGTATCCTAAAATAATCAAATGATTGTGATGACCTACGCTGTAATTAAGGGAAATAGGAAGATTAATGATGGCAATTAACAGAAAAATTAAAAAATTTAGGAAATAATTTTGCTTGAAAATTGTAATAAACAAAATAACTGCACAAGAAAATAGAATACCTCCATATAATATTTCGCTGGGATAACTTGGAAAAATTAATCTTTGAACACCTAGGAAAGGTTCATAGATTTCTTTTGGCCACTCACTAATTTTTTTAAAATTAAAATATTGTATCATCAGCCAATAAAGCCCAAAAATACGCATTGCGTAGTAGACTATTTTATAATTGTAAACCGTCAGTTCTTTGTAGTTCATTATAATTTGGTAATTAGTTTTTTATTAATTTTAAAAGAAGGCTTTCCTAAATCTTGAGGATTAAAATTTTCTTTATAAAGAATCAAATTTTTATATTCCGGATTATAGCTTTTCATAAAAATTTTCATCTTTTGGATGTTCTCTTTCAGATTTTCTCTTTTTTCGATTTTTTTACCATAAAAGCCGGTAATCAGACTTAAGTTATTTTCGTCATAGATGGCTGTGGAGTGGTATAAAACTCTTATTGTATCATTTTTTTCTACATTGTAAAGTCTATATTGTTCTTCATTCTTTTCATTACCGCTTGGACTTGTGAATAATTTCCAGCTGTAAAAAGGGTAAATTTCTTTTCCTCCTTTTTCAATGATGTACAGAGAGGTTAAAGAGAGAAATAATGAAGCAAAGAAAAGATACTTCGTATATTTTTGCATTGGTCAGGAGTTTTTAGTTCTGTAATTAATGAATTGTAAATGTATTGAGAATTATTAATAAAAGATTTAAAATTTATGATCTGAGTCATTTTTTTCCTGATTTTCCGTCATTTTTTTTACATTTTGATAATTTTAATCTAAGATTAAAATTCTTACTTTTGTTTAAAATTATTTAGAATTGAAAACCCATTTCATTGCTATTGGCGGTTCTGCGATGCACAATCTTGCTATTGCGCTCAAAGACAAAGGCTATCAGGTAACTGGTTCCGATGATGCTATTTTCGAACCTTCAAAATCCAGACTGGAAAAAAAAGGAATTCTGCCTGCAGAATTAGGTTGGTTTCCTGAGAAACTAACTTCTGATATTGATGCGGTAATTCTCGGAATGCACGCCCACGCAGACAATCCCGAACTCGCAAAAGCAAAAGAATTAGGTTTGAAAATCTATTCTTATCCAGAGTTTCTCTACGAACAGTCCAAAGAAAAGACTCGTGTTGTTATTGGTGGTTCTCACGGGAAAACAACAATTACGTCAATGATTCTTCACGTCCTGAATTTTCACAAGAAGGACATAGATTATATGGTCGGTGCGCAATTGGAAGGTTTTGATTGTATGGTGAAAATCACTGAGGATAATGACTTTATGATTCTCGAAGGTGATGAATATCTGTCTTCACCCATTGATTTACGTTCGAAGTTTTTACTTTATCAACCAAACATCGCTTTGGTTTCCGGAATTGCCTGGGATCATATCAATGTTTTCAAAACATTTGATGATTACGTTGAGCAGTTTAGAAAATTTGTGGCAAGTATTACCGCGGGTGGTGTTCTGGTTTATAACGAGGAAGATGAAGAAGTGGTGAAAGAGGTAGAAAGTGCCGAAAATTACTTCCGTAAAATTCCGTACAAAACACCGGATTACGAAATCGGGAATGGAATTGTGAATCTTAAAACCGATATGGGCGATATTCCGTTGTCCGTTTTTGGCAAACACAATTTGCTGAATATGGAAGGCGCAAGATTTATTTGTTCTCAGTTGGGCATTATGGAAGAGGAATTCTACGAAGCGATTATGAGTTTCAAAGGCGCTTCAAAAAGATTGGAGAAAGTCGAAAGGCAAGACGGAGGTTTGTTGTATAAAGATTTCGCACACGCACCAAGCAAAGTGAAAGCGACAGTTTCCGCTTTTGCAGAACAATTTGAAAATACAGAGACGTTTGGGTTCTTGGAATTACATACTTATTCCAGTTTGAATCCTGTTTTCTTGGAACAATATGACCACGCAATGGATGGCTTAGACAACGCCGTTGTTTTTTATTCCGAAGATGCGTTGAAAATCAAAAGAATGGAACCAATTTCTCCAGAATTAATAAAGGAAAAATTCAAAAATGAGAATCTGAAAGTGTTTACAAATGCGGAAGATTTACATCAATATTGGGAAGCATTAGACAAATCAAAAGGTGCTTTTGTAATGATGAGTTCCGGTAATTTTGGAGGTCTGGATTTGACTAAATAAAATTCATTCAATATAAAATATCAACCTTCTGGATTAATTTTCAGAAGGTTTTTTAATTAATTCTTTAATGCCACACTGAGCTGAGTCGAATTATGTATTATTGATTTTAAAATTTCATTATCAATCAAACCTTGCTGATAGAACAAAACCTTCGCTTGAGAATCAATCAAAACCCAAGTCGGATAAATAGGTTTTTGATTCCTCGAAAATTCCATCGCCAATTCGTGAATTCCAGAATTACCGTTCGAAATATACAGGTAAGTTTTGTCTAAGAATTCAATTTTCTCTTTTGTTTTTTCTGCATCAAAAATGATGAAGTGAATTTTCTCATTTAACAACTTTTCCAGTTCCAAATCTTTCTCCATCTGATGCATCTGAATTTTACAAACCGAACACCAGTTCGTTTTCATATAAATCAAAATAGGTTTGTCCGATTCCTCAGGCAAATTTTGGAATGAGTAAGTCTTCAATTCCTGAGAATTAAGAATTCCAAAACTCATCAATAATATAAAAGTGATTATTTTCATTTGGATTATTTTTAACACTTTAGTCACTTAAGAATAATCTTGATTTGCAGTAATAAGTTCAATTAAGACTAAATCGAAGATTTTCAAAACTAATGTGTTCTTATCTAACTTTTGTGGTTAGTAATTATAAACTTAAGTGTTAAATTATTTATCTAATTTGATATCTAATTCCAATAAAACTTCTGATTCCCTGCATCGGCGCATAACCATAAGTTGTATCGAAAGTATAGCAGTATGGATTATTTGCGACATCATCAACCTGATTGTCAAAAGGGTCAAACGGTCTCAAAATTGGATTTTTTGGAATAAAATTTAAAAGATTTCTGATGCCTCCATAAACTTCAAAACCATTATCAAATTTCTTACTCAACTGAATATTCATCAACGTGAACCAAGGCGAATATTCTGGCCGAAAATCATTCGGAACAGTCGGCAAGCGCATCAGTCCATACAATTGTCCAGTCAAATCCAGTGTAAATTGATTCTTAAATTGATAAGTCAAATTGTAAGTTCCACTCCATTTTGGAGCGTGTAATTGCTGTGTTTTTTCATCATCATTTATAGAATAAACATCCATATAAGTCACACCAAACATCACTTGGAATGGTAGAGTCCAATTTGTACTCACATCAGCCGAAATTCCTCTGGATATAGCGTGTCCCAATAGATTGTTATAAATGATTTTATCCGGCTCAGAATCAAAATCACCAATGATCTTGTTGGTGAAATATGAGTAAAAACCATTGATATCCACATTGATGAAATAATTATTGACAGGGATTTTCATCAGATAACTAAGATTCGTATTCAATGATTTTTCAGGTTTCAAATCTTCTTTGATAATGACTTCGCGCGATCCAGTCAGCGCTGCGTGGTCTTCTGTAAAAAGATTTACTACACGGAAACCTGTCCCGAAACTTAACCTCAAAGTATTGTATGGATTGGGCTCAAATTTCCAAGCCAGTCTCGGCGAGTGCACAGATTTGTGAATCTTATGATAATCGTATCTATAACCTAAAAGCAACGTATTTTTGTCATTAATTTCCCACTCATCTTCCAAATAAATGCCTGTAATCGGAGATTTCATAGGTTGATTTTGTCCTGAAGAATTGGCGGTTCCAGGCGTATTGTCATCGTAGAAATTTGATTTATAGCTGATTCCCGATTTCAGGCTATGTTTTCCCAATTGCTTTTCCCAATTCAGTTGCAGAAACAAAACTTTCTGAGTTGCCATATAAGGCGTGTTGCCATAAAATGAATTTTGGTCGTGATAATTGTAAGAATATTGAAGCAAAAATTTTTCCTTTGTCGGCAATTGATAAATCCCAAATAACTCAAATCTATTGGTGTAAATACTTTCGCCGTAAACATCATCAGAACCTCGGTTTTCTTTTTTCCATTGCATTTCTCCACCGAATCTATCCTCATAAAAATATCTCAAAGCAAAACTTGCTAATCGGTTTTCCTTTCTTTTAAAATTCCACTTGTTGAAAATTGAGATTCTGTTTTGCAAAGCAGTGTCTGTAAAATTGTCTTTATTCTGATCAATTCTGTTTCCGAAATAAAAATAATTGATACTCAATAAACTCGAAAAATTCTTATTGTCAATTACTTTTTTCGCAATATCAAGATTTATTTCACCTTGATTTCCTGTCATTACATCTGTTGAGAAATTCGGCGCTTGCAATGCGTTTTTTGTGATAATATTTATTACGCCACCCATTGCTTCCGAACCGAAAATCGAAGAAGCCGGCCCTTTTGTGATTTCGATTCTGTCAATCAGACTATTTGGGATTCCGCTTAAGCCATACACTGTTGAAAGCGAACTTACGATGGGCATTCCGTCGATCAAAATCATCGTGTAAGCGCCTTCCAGACCATTAATGTGAATGTCGCCCGTATTACAAACCGAACAATTAAGTTGAGGTTTCACCCCGTTTACCATCGCAATGGCTTCAAAAACGTTGGGTGTTGGATTCTTTCTGAAAAATTGTTGCGAATAAACATCCGTCGAAATCGGACTGTTTAATTTCTTCACAGAAAACTGAGTTATCGTGACTTCATCAATATTATTTTGATTTTTAACAGAATCAGCCATATTGGTTTTTACAGAATCAATTTTGATAGAATCTGTCTGAGCAAAAATTAAACTCGAAAAAAGTAAAAGCGAAAGAATAAATAATTTCATTAAAACAAAAATGTTAGACAAAGCTAACAATTTTATTTTAAAATTAAAATTTTGAAGAAAAATAAATTTTGAACATAAAAAAACTCACCAAAAAAATTGATGAGTTTGTATTATTTATATCAGTTTCTTATACTTTCTATACTAATCTCTTCTGCTCAAAAATATTCTCAAAATATACCAGAACAAAAGCATTATCGATGAGAACATTTGCAAAGCTGCACCAACATATTGCCCTTTTGTGTAAACATTTTTGATGTTATAAGTCTCATAAAGAATACTCGCGCTCGCCAATCCAACCATCGCAAGAGAGAACCAAAGTCCTAAATTGAAACCAAAAATAGCACCCACAACAATAACGCCTAGTGCTACAAAACCGCCAATGACGATAATGTTTCTCAGGAAAGAAAAATCTTTATTAGTAAAAAACACTGTTGCTGTCAATCCGGCAAACATAAAAAGGGTTACCAAAGCCGCTTGTGTGATGATTTGTGGTGCATACAAACTTGCGATTCCTAACATCGGCAAGAAAATCACGGCTTCTATCAAAACAAACAGTCCCAATCCCAAATATTGCGTGTTTTTGGATACAGAAAAGGATAATTTTGTTGCCAGCATAGACACCATCCAAAAAATCCCAATCACGGCAAGCCAAATATATTTTCCCGTCATCAAAGACAAAATCGTTTCCAACGGAATCGTCTGTAACAACAAATATTCCACCGCTCCAAACGCCAAAATAGCGACTGCTACGTGCATATATGTTTTCCTGTAAAATTCTGCTCTTTCGATTTCTGACAACTGAGAAACCATTAATGAATCATTCATCTGTACTAATTTTAATATTCTCAAAGATAACATTTTCTATTAAAAACGAATCTTAAGGATTTCATAATTCTTTTTGACAAAATTTTTAGGAGCCGGGAACCTGCTGTCCGCTATATCTTTTTTGTCATTGCGAACGGAGTGAAGCAATCTGTTCAACATTATACAATCGCAATGATAAAAAAGGATGCCGCTACCATCAGAGCTAAGGGCATTCAGCATCAAAACAACATTCAGATAAAAATGCAATATTGTTTTTCCGTAGGAACCAGACTGTTGAGTTTCCTTTGGAATAACAAAGTTTGTATTTAATTCTTTGCTGAGCGAAGCGCCTCTATTAGCCTTAAAATGTTTTCAATAATTAGTAAAAATCTTTGCACAGTTTACGTTGAAAATCATAACATAGTATTTTCAATTTAATTTCAAATCTGCAAAATCTGCTTCATCACCGAGATATTCAAAATCTTTCCTAAGCGCCTTTTTGAATCATAAAATGTTTTCAATAATTAATAAAAATCTTTGCGCTCTTTGCGTTCAAATCAAAGTATCAGAAAAAAATATTACATTTGAGAAAAGCCAAATCTAATAAAATGAGATACGTTCAGCTGGGGAAAGTTCCTCAAAAAAGACACACGATTTTTAAGTCAGAAGATGACCAGTTCTACTACGAGCAACTCTTTGGGACTGAAGGTTTTCACGGGATTGCATCGTTGCTTTATCATACACATCGTCCAACTCAAATCAAATCGATTGGCAATATAAAAGACGTTACACCAAAAATTGCGGTGGAAAAAAACGTCACGCCTAGAATGATAAAAGGTGCAAAAGTGACCCCTGAAGACGATTTTTTGGAAAGTCGAAAGGTTTTGATGCTAAACAACGACTTGAAAATGGGTTTGGCAAAACCAAGAAAATCGACCGATTATTTCTATAAAAACGCAGAATGCGACGAATTACTTTTCGTTCACGAAGGAAAAGGTGTTTTGAAAACCATGCTCGGTAATATCGATTTCTCCGTCGGAGATTATCTTATCATTCCGAGAGGAACAATTTATCAGCTGGAATTGGAAACCGAACAAAATGTCTTTTTTTTCATAGAAGCGCATTCGCCGATTTACACGCCTAGACGTTACCGAAACGAGTTTGGACAATTGCTTGAACATTCGCCATTTTGTGAGCGTGATATTATTCCACCAACTTTTGTAGAACCGAAAAATGAGAAAGGCGATTTTCTGATCAAAGTCAAAAAAGAAAATCAAATTACGGATTTCGTTTATGCTACACATCCATTTGATGTCGTCGGTTGGGATGGTTATTTTTATCCGTATAAATTCAATATCAAAAATTTTGAACCAATTACCGGTCGAGTTCATCAACCGCCTCCGGTTCATCAGAATTTTGAGGCACATAATTTTGTCGTTTGCTCATTCTGCGCAAGAATGTATGATTATCATCCGCAAGCCATTCCGGCACCTTATAATCATTCCAATATCGATTCCGATGAGGTTTTGTTTTATACGGAAGGTGATTTTATGAGCAGAAATCACGTTGATTTGATGGATTTTTCACTCCATCCAGGAGGAATTGTTCACGGTCCGCATCCCGGCGCAATGGAAAGAAGCATCGGTAAAAAGTTCACAGATGAATATGCGGTGATGGTTGACCCATTCCGGCCATTGAAATTGACTGAAGAAGCGATAAAAGTGGAAGACCCGAGTTATAAAACGAGTTGGTTGGAGTAACTTAAAAATAAAAAGCTAACATATATGTTAGCTTTTTGTTTGCAATACTTTCTAACTTCCGGAAAACGGACTCCCAAAAATCCCAACTGCCAATTCTGCCCAAACTAAAACTAATAAAGCAAGAATGCCAACAACTAGAATCAGCCTTGATTTTAAAGTTTTAATTTTTTTCAGAACAAAATCGATAGTAAAAACTGTCGCAAATAAAAGAATTCCCATTATTAGAAAATCGGAGAAAGCCCAATTGACTTCTTTGGTAAACTGCATTGCAATCAGCGGAATACTTAATATTACAAATGGAATCGAGTAGAGTAAAATACTTCTTTGGTGTTGTATGATCATAATTTATGGGTTTTAATTTTTGTAAAGAACTTTGAATTACAAAGTAAATAAATTTTGTTTGAATTTTGGAGATTAATTTCACGAAAATTTAAAAAAAACTTTTCATTCTGTTGAAATATGACTTTTAACCAAACTGATAACGCTCATTTTTTTGTTTATCTTTAGAAAGTAAATTTGTAAAAAATAACTCGTTATGGTCAATTATGTTAGTTCAGAAGAAGCCGTTTCAATTATAAAAAGCGGTGACAGGATTTTTGGACACGGAAGCGCATGTACGCCTAATCTTTTGTATGATGAATTAGCAATACAATCTTCCCGTTTGAGCAATGTGGAAATGGTTTCTATCACGCAACAGGGCAATGTTGAAATTGCAAAACCTCAATATAAAGATAATTTTTATGTCAATTCACTATTCACCTCCACACCGGTTCGTGAAGCTGTGAATGGTGAAAATGGTGACTATGTTCCTATTTTTTTGAGTGAAATCCCCATTCTTTTCAAAAACGGAATTCTGCCAATTGATGTGGCTTTGATAACAGTTTCTCCACCAGATAGTCACGGATATTGTACTTTGGGAACTTCCGTGGATGTGGCGAGAAGTGCGATTGACACCGCTAAAAAAATCATCGCAATCGTCAATCCAAAAATGCCAAGAACACACGGCGATGGAATGATTCACATCAACAGAATCGAGAAATTGGTTTGGAGTGAAGAGGATCTTTTGACGATTGATTATGGTTCAAAAGTTGGTGCTGAAGAAATGCTGATTGGAAAACATGTTGCAGAATTGATTGATGATAAAGCCACTTTGCAAATGGGAATCGGAACTATTCCGGATGCGGTTTTGAAGTGCTTGGGCAATCATAAAGACCTTGGCGTTCATACAGAAATGTTGAGTGATGGCGTGATTGATTTGATTAAAAATGATATCATTAACAATAAATATAAAGGAACACATACCAACAGAACGATTACCAGTTTTTGTTTTGGAACCAGAAAATTGTATGACTTTGTAGATGATAATCCGTCGATTGCTTTTATGGATGTTCAGCACGTTAATTTCCCGATTAACATTATGAAAAACAAGAAAATGCACGCTATCAATTCAGCAATCGAGATTGATTTGACAGGTCAGGTTTGTGCAGATTCTATCGGAACTTATCAGTTCAGCGGAATTGGCGGGCAAATGGATTTTATGCGTGGCGCCGCGTTGAGTGAAGGAGGAAAACCAATTATGGCTTTATCTTCCAGAACCAAAAAGGGTGTTCCGAGAATTGTTCCTTTCCTGAAACAAGGTGCTGGCGTTGTAACTACCAGAGGTCATATTCATTATGTTGTTACGGAATTTGGAACGGCTTATCTCTACGGTAAAAATCTCCGTCAAAGAGCAAAGGCTTTAATCGAGATTTCTCATCCGGATGATAGAGAGATGTTGGACAGAGCAGCATACGAAAGATTTAAATAAAAATAATTTTGTTATTGAAAAGCCTTTGAATAAAGGCTTTTTTGTATATTTGAGATTATAACAATATCTGATTGAAATCGATTTACAACTTAATAAAGGAAGAAGTACGAGGGCATTCTATCGTAAAAAACTCTATTTTGGCGGATTCAAATCCTTGGAAAAGAAGTCATTATGTTATTCTGGCCGAAGTGATTAAAGAAGAGTTGGCTCAAAAAGAAGAGCTTCAGAACGAGAAAAAATTCGAGTTAGGAACCAGTATTTCTCACATCACATTGCAGCGTTTTTTCGAGAGCGATTATGATTATAAAACGCACAATGATTTGCGCTTTCTCAAAACATTAGACAAGATCTGTATTTTTCTGGGTTTCAAGGATCTTAACTCCTTTGTAAAAAAAGCAAAGGGCGATAAAGTATATAATGAGTCTTGGCTTGAGAAAGATTTTGCGAAAGATATTGTTTATAAATACTGTAAAAAAAATTTCGAGTTTTTCAAACTTTTTCCAGAATTACGTTTGAATGTTTTCGAAGATTTAATTTTTCCAGAATCTCCTTTTATAGAAAGAATAAGAAGTTATAGCTCACAGCTTTGTGATAATGGACTGAAGCTTTTTACCAATAATAACCGATCGAATTTTGAAATTTTTGATATCGAGATTGTATCCGAACAAGACGAAATGATTGTGGTAAAAACACAGGAATTTTGGAATCTTGTTTTCGTTGTGGAAAATACAGATGAAGAATATATTATTAATGAGCTGGATGCACAAATCTATTTTATAAAAAAAATAGATAATACCTGGAAAATTTGGGATAATTATAATCCTAATTCTGGTCTTCTGAATAATTTGATACAAAAAAAGCCGTAAAGGACGGCTCAATCTTGCACTCGTGTTTCTAGAATACTAAGTATCTCTTAGACAAATTTAATAATTGAATTATGTTTTAATTGAACTTAAGTATACTTAAAATTACATATTATGTAATTCATAATTTTTTAAGATCTTTTTTGTTTTAATAATTAATAAAACTTGATTATTTGTAATGATAATATTTTATATTTTTAATATGAGATAGTAATTCGTAGTAAAATATTTAGGTGTGTAAATTGACTATTTTTTGAACAATTAAACATAAACTAACAATCGTTAGTTTATTTATAGAAAATGCTTATCTTGGCATCATTAGATATAAAAGTAAAAAGTAAAATGTCAACACTCACTTTTGCCGAGAAAATCGCACAAGCCGAGAATTTTCTCCCAATCAACGGAACCGATTTTATAGAGTTTTATGTAGGAAATGCCAAGCAAGCCGCTCATTTTTACAAAACGGCGTTTGGATTTCAGTCTGTCGCTTATGCTGGCCCGGAAACTGGTGTCAGAGATAGAGCGTCTTATGTTCTTCAACAAGGAAAAGTCAGATTGGTTTTAACTTCTGGTCTTAGGTCAGACTCTCCAATTTGTGAACATCAGAAAAAACACGGTGACGGCGTTAAGATTCTGGCACTTTGGGTAGATGATGCTTACAAAGCTTTTGAAGAAACAACTAAACGTGGTGGAAAACCTTACCTAGAACCAAAAACTTTGACCGATGAATTCGGGGAAGTCAGAATGTCCGGAATTTATACTTATGGCGAAACGGTGCATATGTTCATAGAGCGCAAAAATTATACAGGCGCATTTATGCCGGGTTACGAAAAATGGGAAAGCGATTACAATCCTTCTGATGTTGGATTATTATATGTTGACCATTGCGTAGGCAATGTCGGCTGGGACAGAATGATTCCCACAGTAGAGTGGTACGAGAAAGTAATGGGATTTGTGAATATTCTTTCATTTGATGATAAGCAAATCAATACAGAATATTCTGCATTAATGTCAAAAGTAATGTCCAACGGAAATGGTTATGCCAAATTCCCAATCAACGAACCAGCCGAAGGTCAGAGAAAATCTCAGGTTGAAGAATATCTGGATTTCTACGAAGGTGAAGGTGTTCAACATATTGCTGTTGCCACAAAAGACATTGTGAAAACTGTTACAGAACTTAAAAATAGAGGTGTAGAATTTCTTTCTCCACCACCAGAAGCTTATTACGAAATGATTCCGGAAAGAGTAGGTGCTATTGATGAAGATATCAAAAAACTTCAGAATCTTGGAATTTTGGTGGATTGTGATGAAGAAGGTTACTTGCTTCAGATTTTTACAAAACCTGTGGAAGACAGACCAACATTGTTTTACGAAATCATCGAGAGACACGGCGCTCAGAGTTTCGGAGCTGGGAATTTCAAGGCGCTTTTCGAAGCTTTGGAAAGAGAGCAGGAGAGACGCGGAAATCTTTAAACCCAAATTATTTTCTTATATTTTTACAATTAAAGCATTATTTTTAATGCTTTAATTTTTTAATCTAATTCTAAATTCAAAAAATGAAATCCTTCATCAATTATCCTTCAGATTCCGATTTTTCAATTCATAATATTCCGTTCGGCGTTTGTGTTTTCAACAAAGAATTTATTGCCTGTGCTACAAGAATCGGCGATATTGTCATCGATTTGGCAACGTTATTTGATCTTGGTTATTTTGAAAATATTAAAGGCTTTGAAGAAAATGTTTTCGAAGGGTATACGATTAACGAATTTATAGAATTGGGAAAACCAATTACGAATAAAGTTCGTGAGAAAATTCAGGAATTGTTGTTAGAAGATTCTTTGCTGTCGAAAGACGAAAGAGCTCTGGAAGAATGTTTTTACAATCTGGATGAAATCCAAATGATGATGCCTTTACACATCCCGAATTATACTGATTTCTACAGCAGTATCCAGCACGCCACCAATGTCGGGATGATGTTCCGTGATCCTGCGAATGCGTTATTGCCCAACTGGAAACATTTGCCGGTGGGTTATCACGGTCGTGCTTCGTCCATTGTTTTATCAGGAATTGATATTACAAGACCTTGCGGACAGATTAAACCTGCTGATTCAGATAAACCAATTTTCAGTGCATCGAAACAACTCGATTTCGAATTAGAAATGGCTTTTGTTGTCAATAAAAATACGAATTTGGGAGAAAGGATTTCTATTACAGAAACTGAGGATGCAATTTTTGGAATGATGATTTTTAACGATTGGTCAGCAAGAGATATTCAAAGTTGGGAATATGTTCCGTTGGGTCCATTTTTGGGGAAAAACTTCGGGTCTTCTATTTCGCCTTGGATTGTAACGTTGGAAGCTTTACAACCATTCAAAACTGAATCTCCGAAGCAGGAACCGGAAGTTTTGGATTATTTGAAATTTGAAGGCGATAAAAATTATGACATCAATCTTCAAGTTTATCTTAAGCCGGAAAATTCTGAAGAAAATCTGATTTCTGAGAGCAATTACAAATTTATGTATTGGAATATGTGTCAGCAATTGGCACATCATACTGTTAATGGTTGTAATGTGGAAGTTGGCGATGTTTACGCCAGTGGGACAATTTCAGGAGAAGATGAAAAATCCTACGGTTCTATGTTGGAATTGACTTGGAGAGGAACAAAACCTTTGCAACTCAAAAACGGAATCGAAAGAAAATTCATAGAAGATGGTGACACCATTACAATGAAAGCCTGGTCAGAAAAAGACGGAATCCGGGTTGGATTTGGCGAAGTTTCGGGAAAAATTTTACCAGCTATTTAAATTTAATGAAAGTTTCTATTTGTTTACTTGTTCTCATCATTTTATTCAGTTGCAAAAAAGCTACGGAAGGAATTAGCGATTGTATTTGTATGACAAAAGACACTACGGATTCAATAATCACGATTACAAATCCTGCTTTTGAAATTAAAGATAATCAAGGATTTATAAATTACAATTGTGCTGAAGTTGAAATTGCGATCGCTTCTGTAACAGATTCAACGGGAAGCGAATTTTGTGAAAATTTAACGGATGTTAAATGTATTTCGAATAAGACTTACAGCTTAAAATTGGCGAGCAAATTAGATTACACATCTACAAAATTCAAAAAAATAAATTCGACCGATGAATCTGATAAACGTTTCCTGATGAATGAATTAAAGGCAAATGCAAAACAAATTTTTGAGTTGAATATTGATAAGCAAAGAGAAATTGTATCGATTAGAAAATTTGAAAAATAATACTTAATGAAAACCATCATTCCTTCCGATATTTCCGCAGTTCAATTGCAACAAGTAATGCAAACGGCGATTGCACCAAGACCGATTGCTTTGGCAAGTACGATTAACAGCAAAGGAGAAATCAACCTTTCGCCTTTTAGTTTTTTCAATATGTTCAGCACGGTTCCGCCGGTTGTGATTATTTCGCCTTCCAGAAGAGTGCGTGATAATACCACAAAACATACTTTGGAAAATCTGAAAGAAGTTCCGGAATTGGTGATTGGAAATGTCAATTTCGATATGGTTCAGCAGGTTTCTTTGGCGAGTACAGAATACGAAGATGGCGTTAATGAATTTATCAAATCCGGATTGACAATGAAATCAGCCGACATCGTCAAACCACCTTTGATTACAGAATCTCCTGTTAATTTCGAATGTAAGGTTTTGGAAATTAAATCGCTTGGAAATCTTGGCGGTTCAGGAAATCTTGTGATTGCGGAAATTGTCAAAATTCATATCCAAGAAAAATATCTGGATGAGGCTGGAAATCTTGAACAGAAGCAATTGGATTTGGTGGCGAGATTAGGAGGTAATTTCTATTCCAGAAACAATGAAAATAATATCTTCGAAGTTCCTAAACCATTAGTAACAAAAGGAATCGGTTACGACCAACTCCCTAACGAGATCAAACAAAGCGATGTTTTTACAGGCAACGATTTGGGAATGTTAGCGAATGTAGAAATTTTACCGATTGGGAATTTTTCTTCGGAAAAAGATGTACATTTATCAGCACAAAAGTTTTTAAAAAACAATGAAATCGATAAGGCTTGGGAAATTTTGAAACTTTAATAATGATTTAAAAAACTATAGCTTATAACCAAAAACTAACCCAAAACTATGAGAAAAACGGTATATAATGCCATCATCAGTATTCTGATTATGGTTATTTTGGTATCCGTTTTCGGTGTTATAAATACTCAAGTCAATCTGAACTATGAAACCGAAAATCCGAAAGACTGTATTTCTGTCATTACTGGTAGAGATCTTTGTTTATGGATCAAAAGTCTGAAAATTATCATTATCGTTTGTCTGATATTGACTTCCGGAATGATAAGTTTTAGGTATAAATTGATTAAGGATTGAATTGATTATTTTTTTCGTTCAATTTTTAACGGATTTTGGCGAGTGTCAAAAATATCAACGATTCTGACTTGTAGACTCTCATCGTTTATTGAATATATTATTTTATAATTCGATTCTATAATATAGCGGTACTCAATATTTTTATGTTCTAAGGAGATTTCTCTTTGTCCAATTCTTGGAGTATTGATTAACTTATCAGGAGCTAAAAGAATTTTAACTATGATTTTTTGTGCAATTTCATAACTTTTAGATTTTTCTTGATAGTAAAGAAAAATTTCATCGATTTGTTGTTCAGAAAACTTTGACCAGACAATTTTATAAACCATATTTTGAAAGAAGTTCTTCGGTTGTTTTGAATCTCCCATTTTCAAAATCTTCTTCAGATTTTGCGATTCTTTCTTGAAGTTCCTCAATTGTAAACGGTTTCAACTCTTTTTCAGATTGTTTGGCTTTTTTCAGAAGTTTTTCGAATTGAGAAATCAATTCCTCATTTTGAAGATTCAGAAAAGCCTGAACAAATTCTATTTTTCTCGATTCGATATTCATTTTCAATAGGTTTTTAATCAAAATTACAAATTTATTCAATTCAATTTTAAATTAAATCGTCGTATCTCCATCCTCATTCACAACCTGCGCTTTGTAAAGAACAGAGTAATAACCATTTTTAGCAAGAAGTTCCTGATGCGTTCCTTCTTCCACAATCAGTCCGTGGTCCATTACGATAATTTTATCTGCTTTTTCAATGGTGGAAAGTCTGTGCGCAATAATAATTGACGTTCTGTTTTTCGTGATTTTTTCAGTCGCTCTTTGGATTAATTTCTCACTTTCGTGGTCGATGGACGAAGTCGCTTCGTCAAGAATCAGAATCTTAGGATCAGATAGATAAGCTCTTAAAAATGATAATAATTGTCTTTGTCCCAATGAAATAGAAGAACCTCTTTCACTCACCACATAATCATAACCGTTGGGCAATCTTTCGATGAACTCATCAACCTCAATTTCTCTCGCCGCTTTTTTGATATTTTCGAGTGTAATATCTTCGTCACCCAAAGTCAGGTTTTCAAGAATACTGCCGTGGAAAAGGAAGACATCTTGGAGGACGACACCAATATGACTTCTCAGATTGTATAATTCATAATCTCGGATGTCCACACCATCCAGCATTATTTTTCCGGAATTGATATCATACAATCTTGTAATCAAACTGATAATTGTCGATTTTCCGGCTCCGGTTGCACCAACAATTGCGACAGTTTCGCCGGGGTTCACTTTAAAATCAATGCCTTTCAGAACTTCCTGCTTTTCATCGTAGGCAAAATGAACGTTCTGAAATTCAATTTTCCCATCGAAATGGTCTTTAGCAATTGTTCCATTATTCGGCATCGCTTGGTCTTCATCCATTACTCCGAGAACCCTTTCTGCTCCTACAATTCCTCTCTGGATATTATTAAATCTATCTGCAATCTGCCTCAACGGACGAATCAGCATATTAATAAACTGAATAAATGCAATGATAATTCCGGGTGTAGATTTGATAAAACCACCATAAAATAAGATAAACCCAATAAACAATGACGAAATCAGTTCAACAACAGGAAAAAACAAAGAGAAGATGAAAACTGTTCTCAACAATGCTTTTTTTAGTTCAATATTGATTTTATCAAATTTTGAAAACTCGGCTTCTTCTCTGTTAAAAACCTGAATCAAAGGCATTCCCGCCAAACGCTCCTGAACAAAACTGTTTTGTGTCGCCGTCCAGCTTCTTTCCGAGCCAAAAGCTACTTTTAGCCGTTTTTGGAAAGCTCGTGTGATGATAACCATCAAAGGCAGAATCGCCAAAGAAATCATACTAAGATGGGTGTCCACCTGAAACATCGCAAAAAGAACCATTACGATTCTCAGGATATCGCCAAAAACCATCAAAAATCCATCGGTATAAACCGTTGCAATGGTTTCAACATCACCGACAGCTCTGGTTACAAGATTTCCAATTGCGGTTTTGTCAAAAAATGCCGTTTTGAAATAAATGAGTTTGTGATACAATCTTTCGCGGATATCACGGATAACATTCTGCGAAATGAAATTCGAGAAATATACCAGGAAAAAATTAAGTACCGTTTCAGCAACAACTAGTCCGATGAGCAAATAAATGTGCTCCATCAATTGGGCTTTATCCTTTAGCTTAACAATGTCTATATCGACTACATTTTTGGTAAGAATCGGTCTGTAAGTGGAAACTATGGCGAGAAAAATTGAAATAATCAGTGTGAAAATAAACCACGACCTAAATTTCATTCCGATTAAAAATAATCGCTTGACAATGTCCCAGGTATTTTGTTGTTTCATCTGTTTCTATTAATTTTTCTAAGGTCAGATGGAACACCTTTAATCATAAAACTATCATTAAAAGCAAATTTGGTAAAGAGGTGTTTCATTTTTATTCTTAGAATTCCGGAGTTTTTTTCAGTCTCGAAAAAAATCTTTGCAAAAATAAGACTTTAAAAATTGAAACGCCGACCATTAACCAAATTTATTAATAGACAAAACGAATAAGATTTATTGTTTCTCAATCCAGTTCAAAACGTATCCGGCAACTTCTTCCCAACCTTTTTCTCCACAGATAAAATGGCTTCTACCTTCAAAGATTTTCAAATCCAGAATACTGTTTTTATCTTTATAAGAATTGGCAATTTTCGCAGTGAAGTCTGCCGGGAAAATAGCATCATTGGCACCTCCGATGAATAATAGTGGATTGTGAGCTTTCTTAAAATCAACATTGCCAATCGATTTCAAAAGCGGGTCTCTAGCCAGTCTTCTGCTTTCCGGAGCAGCAACAGTTTCGTACAATTTGTCACTTTCTTCTCGGGAATAATTATTAAAAAACGCACGGTGATACCAATCTTTTGTTCCAAGATACGGGCTGTTTCCTTTGAAGAAATTGAAAACCGGCCAAACGATTTTTATCGTTGAAAAAGGCGCCATTACATTTTTTGGTGGAGCGCCGTCTATGCTAACTCCGGCAACGGCTTTATCAAGTTCAATCAGTTTTTGAACCAATAATCCACCGAAAGAATGTCCTATAACAATCGGTTTCTCAGGAAGCGTGTCAATGAATTTCACGAGATTGTTCAAAGTCTGTTCAAAGCTTACAGTTCTTAGTTCGGAAGGAATGTTTCTTTTCAATTCGATAGGGTTTCCTTCGTGTCCCGGATTTGAAGGTGTGTGAACCGTGTAACCTTGGTTTTCGAAATAAGTTTTCCATTCGTTCCAGCTGGTATTGTTGACGAATAATCCGTGAATCAATACGATAGTTTTTGTTTTCATAATATTTTGATGTTTAAATTATGAGACAAAGTTCAGAAGATTGAAGGTGGAAAACTTTAACCCAAGTTAAAATCGTATCATTTTGAAAAATAAATATTTATGAAGTAATTAATTATCTGTTCAATCGGAAAAATCTGCGAGAGTTTCATTATATGATATTTATTTGGGCAGCTTAATCCGCCTGTAGTTTATCCTGAGCTTGTCGAAGGGCTCCCAAACCTAACGAAGTGGTTCGACGGAGTCAATCTTTTCACTCCACTACGTTGCGTAAAAAGGATTTCCGCTCAAATCGAGGAACGAGATTCATCGATTCAAATAAAAAAATAAAAATTAGAGATAATTCGGGCTGCGTAAGATTCAACGTTTCAATAAAATTCAGAATTATTTCCCAGAAAGTCTTTTCCTAATACGGCTAAGAGACGGCCCTTGAATCCCTAAGTAAGATGAAATATGATATAAAGGAACATTATTAAAAATATCCGGATGTTGCTTGATGAGGTCGAGATAACGTTCCTCAGGAGATTTCAAGAGAAAACCTTCAATTCTTGTCATTGTCACATTGAAAGCTTCCTGAGCCAACAATCGTCCGAATTTTTCCCATTGATGAGATTTTTGATACAACGAAAGCAAATCCGTATAACGAATATAAATAATAGAAGCATCCGTCATCGCTGTGTAAAATAATCACAAGGAATCTGATTGATAAAACTCTTGAAAGAAACTACAAATCCGTTCGCAGAATAGAGAAAAACGTTCTTTTCTTCACCCGCTTTTTCATCAATCGTGTAAGAGCGGAAAACGCCGTCAACAATAAATCCGAAATAAGTGCAAACCGTTCCGCGAAGATTATAGAATTCACCTTTTTTGTAATTCTTCACCAACCAAAAATCCGAAGACATTTTGAAATCATCTTCCGAAAGTCCGGCAAATTGATTTAATGCGAATGCAAGCTTGTCAATTTCGGTCATCAATTTACGGTTTTAAGAAGTTATTTGTTTTAAATCAATCAGTTAAATTTATAAAAATAATTTCACTTCTCAATAAAAAACTCTCAATCGCTCTGACTCTCAAACACTAAAAGTCATACCCAACATCTACCAGAAAAAGACCTTGAGCAGGCGCAGATACACCGGCAGAATTCCGGAATTTATCCTCGATGATTTTTCTCAAATCATTTGGTGTGATTTTTCCGCTTCCAACTTCAACCATTGTTCCGACAATCGCTCTTACCATATTTCTCAGGAATCGGTCAGCAGAAATTGTGAATTTCAATTGGGTTCCATTTTGCTCCCATTCGGCTTTGTAGATTTTGCAGATATTGGTTTTGTTATCGGTGTGGAGTTTGGCGAAACTGGTAAAATCATCATATTCAAAAAGGATTTTGCAGGCTTCACTCATCAGGTCGATATTCAACGGTTTTTGACGCCAATATTGCCAGGAAGAATCCTTCGAAAACGGATTTTTTTCCAACGAAATGTAATATTCATAAGTTCTGTAAGTCGCATTGAATCGAGCGTGCAAATCTGCAGGAACTTCAAAAATTCTTTTAACTGCAATATTTTCTGACAGAAAAGAATTGAGTTTATGAACTAAGTTTTCATCAAGGGTTTGTTCGGTTTCAAAATGGGCAAACATTTTCTTGGCGTGGACACCTGTGTCGGTTCTTCCGGCGCCAGTCGTTTTGACGGGTTCGCGAAGAATTGTTGATAACGCTTTTTCCAATTCCTCCTGAACAGAAATCTGTTTGGGCTGAATCTGATAACCAAAATAAGCGGAACCATTGTAAGAAAACTCTATAAAATATCTCATCTTGGCTGTAAATTTCCTGATTTTTTTTTAATTATAAAGAAAATCTTAATTCGTAATTTCGTATTTCAAAATTCATTAAAAAATGAAACCACTTAAAACCAACAAACTTTCCAATCCTTCCGAATTTATCAAACTAATGGTCATCATTTTTGTTTTGGTATCAGTTTTTCTTTTCAGTCAGAAAACATCGGAAGACCAGATAATTATCAACTTTTTTGTTTTGGGAATTCTATTTTTTATTCTGCAATTGGTTTTTGTGATAATGTATAAAAAAGGAACTAAGACGTTAGCATTTTGGTTCTTGATTTTGTTAGGATTGTTACTCGTTGGCTCAATTGGAACAATTTGGTATGCGCTAAGATATGGTTCGGCTTTCCAGCATTAATGAAAAATCAGTTCCTATTATAACGAATTAATTATAATCGTAAAGACAAAAAACTCTATTTGAGTATAACGTTTGAAGGTGCAAAATTTGATTAAGAATTTAAAATTTGCGACTTGAAAGAATTGTAGATTTAAAATTTTTAGCGACTTTACGGTAAAATTCAACAGTTTTATGAAACGTATTCTTCTTTTATCAGATACCCATTCTTACATTGATGACAGGATTCTTGATTATGCAAAAGATGCTGACGAAGTTTGGCACTGCGGCGATTTCGGGGATATGAATGTAATTGAAGAACTCGAAAAAATAAAACCGTTACGAGGCGTTTACGGCAATATTGACGAAGCTAAAATCAGAACGATTTTCCCGGAAGTTTTGAGTTTCAGATGTGAAGATGTAGATGTCCTGATGATTCATATTGGTGGTTATCCTGACAAATATTCGCCTTTAGCAAGGAAAGAAATTGCTGAGAAAAAACCGAAGTTATTCATTTCCGGACATTCTCATATTCTGAAAGCAATGTTTGATAAAAAGAATAATCTTCTTCATCTTAATCCCGGTGCTTGCGGAAAATCCGGCTGGCACAAAGTGAGAACAATGATGCGTTTCACAATCCATAAGGATGAAATCAAAGATTTGGAAATTATAGAACTCGGAAGTCGGGTTTGATAGTTTTAGAATTAAAGAGAATTAGAGTTTTTATTTTTGCTGAGTGAAACGCCTTTGCGGCCTTAAAAGCATTTAGTCTTTAAAAAAGAACTTTGCGGACTTTGCGTTAAAAAAATTATTAATTATAAAATGAAAATTGGAGATTTAGTTTCAGTGATTGATGAAAATCTTAGGGGTAAGGTTCTGAAGATTATTGCCAATCAGGTGAAAATTGAAGATGAACACGGCTTTACTTATCAATTTTCTAAAGATAAATTAACAATTATTGATTCCGAATTATACGAGAACTCTCCAATTATCAGGAAAAAAGAAAGTCCAAAAATCACCTCGAAAAAGCATAATAAAGCGCCGTTGAAATTAGACCTTCACTTTAATTTTTTAGTCAAAAACCCTGCAGATTATGATGCTTTTGAAAGATTGATGATTCAGAGAGAAAAATTATTGGAAACGATTGATTTCTGTAGAAAAAATCATATTAAAAATCTGTTGATTATCCACGGAATCGGAGACGGTGTTTTACAGAAAATGGTTTATGATGTTTTGGAAGGCCTTACCAATATCGAATATGACAGCGACGGTTTTTTCTATCATCAATCCGGAAATGTCGAAGTCAGATTTTTATAAAATAAAGATTATATCGTTTTACTTTGATGGGTTTTATGACTTTGTGTACCTTTAAAGAAATTGAATTGAACAAAATTCCTTGTGGACTTTGCGTTTAAGTTTTAATAAAAAGTAAAATTATGTTCAGAAAACCCGTCAGTCTTATTTTAATATTTGTTTTTGCAATCAGTTTTGCCCAAACAGAATATAAAACCGAAAATAGTATTCCTTACTATCCTGAAAATGTCAGAAAAAAAGATTCTTACATCAGTTCCCAATGCCAACTGAACTTCTATTATCCAACCAACGTCAAGAATTTCCCTACCATAATTTGGTTTCACGGCGGAGGTTTAACTAGTGGCAATAATGAATTGCCAAAAGAATTATTAGATGAAAATATTGCCGTTGTAAGTGTCGAATATCGTTTAGCTCCAAAAGTGAAGGCGCCGGCTTACATAGAAGATGCCGCTGCAGCGACGGCCTGGGTTTTTGAGAATATTGAAAAATACGGCGGGAATAAAAATCTGATTTTCCAGTCCGGACATTCGGCGGGAGGTTATCTGGCAATGATGATTACGCTGGATAAAAAGTATCTTCAGAAATATAAAATTGATGCAGACCAGATTGCAGGACTGATTCCATTTAGTGGACAGGCAATCACGCATTTTCAAATCAGAAAAGAACAAGGAATCCCAGAATTACAACCGACAATTGACCAATATGCACCTTTGTTCCACGTCAGAAAAGATGCGCCGCCCATTGTTTTGATTACCGGTGACAGAGAGCTGGAACTATTGGGGCGATATGAGGAAAATGCCTATTTGGCAAGAATGTTGAAATTAGTAAATCATCCATCTGTAAAACTATTGGAAGAAGACGGATTTGACCACGTGGCAATGGCAAAGCCAGGGTTTCCCTTATTGTTAAAAGAAGTACGAGAATTAGCAAAGAAAATAAAAACACAGAAAAATTTAGAATAATGTTTACACTACAACAAATTCAAAATGCACACTCCAATGTGGAAAGCGGAAAAGGATTCCCACAATTCGCAAAAACGATTAGAGAATTAGGCGTTAAAAGCTTGGAAACTTTCGTAGAAGACGGTTCAACCAATTATTTGGGAGGCGGTGATTATAAAGTTTCCGCACCACAACAATATGCACCATTATTGATTTACGGAATCCCCAATCCGGAAAAATTCTTATCAGATTTACGAAATCATCAGCAAGGCGGAACAGACTTTTTCCAGTTCTGCAAAGACTGTGCAGACAGCGGCGTTTACAAATGGATTGTCGATATGGATGCGAAAACCTGCACCTATTACACAGAAAACGGAACAATCGTTTTTGAAGAGCGAATCCCAATTTGATAAAATTTAATTCTCGCAGATTTTACCGATTTAGCAAATTATTACTTTTAAAAAAAATCTGCTCTATTTGCTAAATCTGCGAGACTTTTTTATTTCTCTTAATTCAGACTCACATCCTCCGGCGCATTTGCCCAAAGAAGAAACTCGCCGCCAAGATTCTGCATAATATTTTTCCAAAGATTCTGGTCATTCGGAAGTGTATAATCCAGATTGTAAACATCCACAATCGTCCACATTTTACGTTGGATTTCGCTTTCCAATTGCAACGGAGACCAACCCGAGTATCCCGAAAAAACTTTGATATCTTCAATATTTGTAGAACCATCAACAATTGACGAAACTACAGAATCAATATCTTCCGTAATGTAGAATTCATCATTGATTTCAGAAAATTGCCCCGTAATTTTTTGACCTTTCAAAATGAAATAAACCTTATCATTTTCCACCGGTCCGCCTTCATACAAATCCACCGGAAATCCGAAAATATTCAACAGACGGGAACTCATATTTTTGTTCTTTTTGTTCAAAATCAGCCCAAAAGCACCATTCTCGTTATGCTCAATAATCAGCACCACAGAACGCGAAAAAATATCGCCCGAAACATCAGGTGTTGATATTAAAATTTTACCTTTGTAAGAGTAATTCATCTATCAAATCTATAAAAAAATATTTTTTTTTAAAAAGAATTGAACAAAAATTTAAGTTAAAATTACCGGAATTTAAATAATTTGGGCAGCTTAATCCGCCTTCCGCTCCCAATCTTTTTTTGCAAAAAAGGATTTCCGCTCAAGTCGGGCTGCGTGCGATTCAACGTTCTAATAAAAAACATTGAATTGTAATCTAATATCTAAAATCTGTTATCTAAATATCTATTTAATAAATGAACAACGAAAACCTCCACGATAAAAGAAAAGTTTACGAAAAATCCCAACTCATCGAAAGCGAAATCAAAGAAAATCCAATCGAGCAATTCCGAAATTGGTTTCTGGAAGCTGAAGAAAATCCACAAGTTTCAGAAGCTAACGCAATGGCGATTTCCACTGTCGAAGAAGACGGATGTCCAAGAACCCGAATGGTTTTACTAAAGTCTTACAATTGGGAAGGTTTTGTATTTTATACCAATTACGATAGCCGGAAAGGAAAGTCCCTTGAGAGAACTCAGAAAGCTTGTCTCAGCTTTTTCTGGCCAAGTCTGGAAAGACAAATCATCATCAAAGCCAATATTGAGCGAATTGCTGAAAATCTAAGCGATGGCTATTTCCATTCTCGTCCAAAAGGAAGTCAGTTAGGTGCAGTTGTTTCTCCTCAAAGTCAGGAAATCCCGGACCGAAATTTCCTCGAAAACAAACTAAAAAATTTAGAAACCAAATTCGAAAACAAAGAGATTCCAAGACCTGAGAATTGGGGTGGTTACATCGCAAAACCTTACGAAATCGAATTCTGGCAAGGCCGTCCAAACCGACTTCATGATAGGATTCTTTACTCGTTGACAGAAGATTTTGATTGGAAGATTTCCAGATTGGCGCCTTAAGTCTTAACATTTTTTATAAAAGCTTTAACTCAAATTTTGATTAGATTTCTCGTTATTTGTTTTTATTAATAACAATCAAAACAATTAATTATGAAGAATCTATTGAGAATTATCAGCGTAGTTTCGCTTGGCGTTTTGCTGTCTTTCAGCTTATCAAAAGAGAAAAAAGTAGTTGTCATTGATGCTGGTCACGGCGGAAGTGATTTGGGCGTGAACCGAGAAAATTTTATCGAAAAAGATATCGTTCTTAAAGTAGCTAAAAAAATCAAGGAACTGAATAAGAATAGCAATCTGGAAATTGTTTTAACAAGAGAAGACGACAGCTATCCGTCATTGACAGATAGAACAGACAAAATAAATCAACTAAAACCAGATTTGACGATCTCATTGCACGTGAATAGTTCACCTAAAGTTGATTCTGATAAAAAGGGAGCAGAAGTTTATTATAAGCGAGATGATGCTTCTAAATCTTTTGCAGATAAATTAGCATCCAAGTTTAACAATTGTCCTGTGATGGTAAAAAACCTTCATATGCTTAGGGTTCCTGAAAATCCGGCAGTTTTGTTGGAATTGGGATTTGCTAATAACAAAGAAGAAAGAGATTATCTTGGAAGCGAAAAAGGACAGACTGAAACGGCTGAAAAAATATTAAGTGTGATTAATGAACATTAAGCATTCAAATAAAATAGATGAAAACCAGCAATTTTGCTGGTTTTTTATTTACTTCTGGATTTCAGAATTCTCTCAACATCTTCAATCGTAAAACCTTTAGCTTTCAACAAAATTAAATAATGATAAAGTAAATCTGCAGATTCATTTAAAAATAATTCATCATTGTCATCTTTCGCTTCGATAACCAATTCCACAGCTTCTTCACCTACTTTTTGAGCCACTTTGTTGATGCCCTTTTTATAGAGTTTATTGGTGTAGGAATTCTCATCATTATTGTCAATTTTATCAGAAATAGTCTGCTGCAGTTCGTATAAAAAACCTTTATCATTTTCTTCATTAAAACAAGTTGTTGTTCCGTTGTGGCAAGTTGGTCCAAGAGGTTTTGCTTTTATTAGAATTGTGTCTTGGTCGCAATCCAATTGCCAATCAATTAATTCCAAAAAATTGCCTGACGTTTCTCCTTTTGTCCAAAGTCTGTTTTTGGAACGGGAAAAAAAAGTTACTCGTTTTTCCTGCAGAGTTTTATCAAAAGCTTCCCGGTTCATATAACCCAGCATCAGAACTTTCAGTTTGAGATAATCCTGAATAATAACGGGAACTAATCCTGTGTTTTCATCAAATTTTATAGTCATCGTATTGGTAATTTTTTAGATTTAAGATAATTTTTAAGCTCGGGAATTTCAATTTCATCGAAGTGAAAAGTACTCGCGGCCAAAGCTCCGGTTGCTTTGGTTTCTATAAAAACGTCTTCGAAATGTTGCATTGTTCCGGCACCACCTGAGGCGATTACAGGAATATTCACCAATTCCGAAAGTTGTTGGGTAATCTCGATGGCGAATCCGGATTTTGTTCCGTCTGTATTCATAGAGGTTAAGAGGATTTCGCCGGCGCCAAGATTTTCTAATTCTTTTGCCCAGGAAAATAATTCTTTATCGGTTTCAATTTTTCCACCGTTACTGAAAACTTTATTCTGATTTTCAACAAATTTGGTATCAATCGCAACAACCATACATTGCGAACCAAAACGTCTGGCAACTTCGGTGATTAGATTTGGTTTGGCTATGGCAGCCGAGTTAATCGTAATTTTATCTGCTCCGTTTTTCAAAAGCTCTTCCACATTTTCAATCGCATTAATTCCTCCTCCAACTGTGAAAGGAATACTGATATGTCTGGCAATATCTCTTACCAATGGAGTCAACGTTTTTCGACGTTCTTCAGTCGCAGAAATATCCAGAAAAACCAATTCATCCGCACCTTGCTGAGAATATTTGATGGCCATTTCTACAGGATTCCCGACTTCTTTCAAATCCAAAAATTGGACACCTTTCACCGTTTCGCCATTTTTGATGTCGAGACAAGGAATGATTCTTTTTGCTAACATTAGAGAAATGGTTTTAATTCGTTAATAGTAATCCTGTTTTCATACAAAGCTTTCCCAATGATTGCACCTTCACAACCGATTGATTTTACTTTTTCCAAATCTTCAACAGAAGTAATTCCACCGGAAGCAATCAGTTTGATGTCAGGATTTTCAGCAATTATTTTTTGATACAAATCGAAAGCAGCTCCTTCCAACATCCCGTCTTTGTCGATGTCTGTTGAAATGACGTACTTGATTCCGGATTCTGTTTTTTCTTTGATGAAGTCATAAATATTGGTTTCACTTTCTTCTAACCAACCGGAAACAGCAATTTTTTCTTTCCTTGCGTCAGCTCCCAAAATGATTTTTTCCGGGCCATATTTTTTTAAAGTTTCTAAAAATAATTCCGGGTTTTTGACAGCAACACTTCCCAAAGTCACTTGTTTTGCTCCGTTTTCAAAAGCAATTCTGATATCTTCTTCAGATTTTAAACCGCCTCCAAAATCGATGATTAAATTGGTTTTGGCTGAGATTTTTTCTAATGTTTTATAATTGATGATTTGGTTTTGCCTTGCGCCGTCCAAATCGACGAGATGCAGAAAACGGATTCCGCTGTCTTCAAAGTTTTTGGCAATGTCCAAAACATTTTTGCTGTAAATGGTTTTCCGGTTATAATCACCTTTGGAAAGCCGGACGCATTCGCCATTAATGATGTCTATTGCTGGTATGATTCTCATTTTATATTAATATTTTACAGATATAACTTTATTTATTTTTAAACTCTCGCAGGTTTAATAGATTGGGCAGATTAATTTTAAAATCTGCTTAATTCGCAAAAATCAGCGAGAAAATTTTAAACTAATACCTATTATAATTTTAAAAAATTCTCTAATATTTTACTTCCCAGAATTCCGCTTTTCTCGGGATGAAATTGGACGCCGAAAAAATTATCTTTTTGTAAAGCGGTGCTGTAAGCTTCGGAATAATCTGTTGTTGCAATCGTGTTTTCATTTTTCTCAGCAAAGTAACTGTGAACGAGATACATATGGCTCTGTTCGGGAATGTTTTTAAACAAATCCGATTTTAAATCATAAATCTGATTCCAGCCAATCTGCGGAACAAGAACCGAAGCCGGAAATCGCTTCACCGAAACATCAAAAATCCCCAAAGCTTTTGTATCACTTTCTTCCGAATCTTTACAGAGTAATTGCATCCCGAGACAGATTCCCAAAAGTGGTTGTTTCAGTTCTGGAATCAGCAAATCCAGTTTGGTTTCTCTCAAAGAATTCATTGCGAAAGAGGCTTCTCCAACACCCGGGAAAATCACTTTGTCGGCTTTGGAAATTTCATCCGGATTATCTGTGAGCTTTGCCGAAAATCCCAACCTTTCTATTGCAAACAAAAGACTCTGTACATTGCCGGCTTTGTAATCTATGATAACTGTTTTACTCATTTGCTGTTGATTTTATTTTGGTATTCGTGAACCTTCGGTTTCATTTTAATAATTTATAATTCATCATTTATAATTAATAATTACAGCATTCCTTTTGTTGATGGTAAAATCATTTTCTCCGAATCCCGTTTTACTGCAGACTTCAAACATTTTGCAAATGCCTTGAAAATCGATTCTATTTTGTGATGTTCATTATCACCTTCAGCTTTGATATTGAGATTGGCTTTCGCTGCATCTGAGAATGATTTGAAGAAATGAAAGAACATTTCAGTCGGCATTTTTCCAATCATTTCACGTTTGAAATCGGCTTTCCAAACTATCCAATTTCTTCCGCCGAAATCCAGTGCCACCTGAGCCAGGCAATCGTCCATAGGCAAAACAAACGCATAACGTTCAATCCCCAGCTTATTTCCTAAAGCCTGATAAAAAGCTTCGCCAAGTGCAATTCCGGTGTCTTCAATCGTGTGGTGTTCGTCCACTTCCAAATCGCCCTGAACTTTGATATCCAAATCCATTTGACCGTGTTTCGCAATCTGGTCAAGCATATGGTCGAAGAAGGCAATTCCTGTATCGATATTGGATTTTCCAGTTCCGTCGAGATTCAGTTTGATGTTGATTTTCGTTTCGTTGGTATTTCTGATAATTTCTGAAGTTCTGTTTTTGAGTTTTAGGAATTCATAAATTGCTTTCCAAGAAGTTGTTTTGAGAGCAATTACATTTTCCAAATCATCATTTTCCAAAATCTCATCTGCGCCAAGATTTTCATCATTATTAATGAAAATTGCTTTTGAGTTGAGGTTTTTCGCCAGTTTCACATCGGTAATCCGGTCGCCTATGACAAAGGAATTTTCCAAATCGTAAAGATTCTGGTCAAAATATTTTGTCAGCAAACCAGTATTCGGTTTTCTGGTTGGTGCATTGTCTTTAGCGAAGGTTTTATCAATGAAAATATCTTCAAATCTGATGTCTTGACTTCCAAAAGTTTCGATAATGAAATTCTGAACCGGCCAGAAGTTTTCTTCCGGATGAGAAGCTGTTCCCAAGCCATCCTGATTGGTCACCATAACTAATTCGTAATCCAACTCATTGGTGATTTTTGAAAGATATGTGAAGACTTTTGGGTAGAATTTTAGTTTTTGAAACGAATCGACCTGATAATCTTCTGGTTCTAAAACCAAAGTTCCGTCGCGGTCTATAAATAGTAGCTTTTTCATTTTTTTATGGACTTTTTATTTTTATTAAGACTTCCCTTCGACAAGCTCAGGATAAACTGTGCCCCAGCCTGACAGCGTTTGATAAGTAATGTCACACTGAGCGTAGTCGAAGTGTCTGTTTTTAGTTATTAATATTTTGAAGGGCTTGTATCAATTTTTTATTTTCTTCGGGTGAACCAACTGTAATTCTCAAACAGTTTTTGATAACTGAATTTCTATTTCTGACAATTACATTTTGATTGACTAATTCCTGGTAAACTGAGTCTGCATTTTCAACTTTTATCAAGATAAAATTAGCGTCCGAAGGATAAATTTTATTAATCAATTCCAATTGTTCCAATTTTTGAATTAGCTGTTTTTTCTCGTTCAAAATCAGTATTATATTTTCTGAAACGAGTTGAATATTTTCATCAGTCAAAGTATTAATAATCGCATCCTGATTGAGCTGGCTGATGTTGTAAGGCGGCTTTACTTTGTTGTAAAATTTGATGATTTCTTTGGAAGTATAAGCGATACCGACTCTTATAGAAGCCATTCCCCAGGCTTTACTGAATGTCTGACTGACGATGAGATTCGGATAGTTTTTGATTTGACTTCTGAAGCTTTCTTCCGGGCTGAAATCAATGTAAGCTTCATCTATAAAGACTATTCCGCTGAAGTTTTCAATAATGTATTTTATATTCTGAAAGGAATTACCTGTTGGATTATTAGGTGAACAGATGAAAATGATTTTAAGATTTTTGTCATTCAAATATGGTTTTAAGGTTTCTAAATCTATTTGAAAATCATCATTTAAATCAAGATTGATTAGCTCTATATCATTGATATTGGCTGAAACTTCGTACATCCCGTAAGTTGGCGAAAATGTCAAAACCTTATTTTTTTTAGGTTCGCAAAATATTCTGAAAGCCAAATCAATCACTTCATCGCTTCCGTTTCCCAGAAAAATATTGTCAGTTGGGATTTGATTCAGTTCGCTCAATTTTTCTTTAATTTTTCTTTGATATGGGTCAGGATAACGGTTCAGTTCTCCGAATGGATTTTCGTTCGCATCCAGAAAAATCCCGTTATTGCCTTCAAATTCATCTCTTGCAGAAGAGTACGATCTGAGGTCAAGAATATTTTTGCGTGCTAATTTTTGTATTTCAATTGTCATTTTTTTAATTGTTTTTTGTCATTGCTAAAATTGGGAACACTTCGGCAATCCTTCGAGAACCTCAGGATGATAAAGTGTGACATCTCTGATACTAACTGTTTTAATTATCCATTGTCAGGCTGAGCCTGTCGAAGCCTTTTCTAAAGATTTTAATCGGATTGAAACTGCGTTTTTGTGAGCGGTTAATTCTTCTGCTTCTGCCATTACTTCAATGGTTTTTCCAAGATTTCTGATTCCTTTTTTTGTGATATTTTGAAAAGTAATTTTCTTCACAAAACTGTCCAGGGAAACACCGTTGTAGTTTTTGGCAAAACCATTGGTTGGTAGTGTATGATTGGTTCCTGAAGCATAATCGCCTGCACTTTCCGGACTGTAATTTCCCAGAAAAACTGAGCCTGCATTAGTGATTTTATTGGTGAAATTTTCAGCATTTTCTATTGCTAAAATCAAGTGTTCCGGAGCATAATAATTCGAAAATTCAATCGCTTCATCGATAGAATTAAACAAAATTGATTTGCTGTTTTGTAATGCAATTTCAGCAATATCTTTTCTGGGTAATCCTGAAAGTTGTTGTTGGATTTCAATATGAATTTCATCAATTATTTTTTCAGAATTACTTAAAAGAATCACTTGAGAATCGGTTCCGTGTTCGGCTTGTGAAAGCAAATCAGAAGCGACAAACTCAGCAATAGAAGTTTCATCGGCGATGACCAGAACCTCGCTTGGACCAGCCGGAATATCGATAGCAACATTATAATTGAGCGCCAATTGTTTCGCAGCTGTCACATATTGATTGCCAGGTCCGAAAATTTTATCCACTTTCGGGATTGTTTCTGTTCCAAACGTTAAACCTGCAATCGCTTGACTTCCTCCTACTTTGAAAATATTTTTAATTCCGATTAAGTTTGCTGTAAACAAAATCGCCGGATTGATTTTTCCATTTTTATCGGGTGGTGAACAAAGTGCAACGTTTTGACAACCTGCAATGTTAGCAGGGATTCCCAACATCAAAACTGTTGAAAACAACGGCGCAGTTCCTCCGGGAATATAAATTCCAATATTTTCTATCGCACGACTTTCTCGCCAGCAAAAAACGCCTTCGGTTGTTTCTATAATTTTTTTCTCCTCTTGTTGGGAATTGTGAAATTTTCTGATATTCTCAGAAGCCAATTTTATCGCTGATTTTAACTCATCGGAAACGAATTGTTCTGCATCATTAATTTCTGATTCAGAGACTTTTACATCCTGAATAGAAACTTTGTCAAACTGTTCTGTGAAGTATTTTAACGCTTTATCTCCTTTTTTTTCGACTTCCGAAAAAACTTGTTTAATCTGAGATTCGAGACTTTCCTGTTTTTGCAAAGGTCTTTCACAAAGCGATTTCCAGTCTTCTTTTTTTGGATATTTATACTGCTTCATCATAAAATCATTTTTTCAATTTCTAAAACTAAAATTCCTTGTGCACCTTCCTTTTTCAGGTTCTCAATCACTTCCCAAAATTGATCTTCTTTGATGACTGAATGAATAGATGACCAACCACTTTCGGCTAAAGGAAGAATAGTTGGCGATTTCATTCCGGGTAAGAGATTGATAATTTTTTCAAGATTCTGATTAGGTGCATTTAAAAGAATATACTTGCTTTCCGAAGCTTCTTTTACGGCATTGATTCTGAATAAAAGTTTGTTTAAAATCTCCAGATTTTCATTAGATAGATTCTCATTGGAAATCAATATAGCTTCACTTTCCAGAACAGTTTCAACTTCTTTCAAACCATTAGTCAGTAGAGTAGAACCGGTACTGATAATGTCAAAAATTCCGTCGGAAAGTCCGATTCCAGGTGCGATTTCTACACTTCCACCAATCTTTTCGATTTGTGCATTGATGTTATTTTCTTGGAAATAGTTTGAAAGAATCTCTGGATAAGAAGTTGCCACTTTTTTATTTTCGAAATATGGGATTCCGTTATAATTTTCTTCTTTAGGAATTGCCAGAGACAATCTGCATTGGGCAAATCCAAGCTTTTGAACAATTTCAATATTTTTCTTTTGTTCCAAAACTTCATTCAGACCGATAATTCCGATATCAGCAACGCCTTGCTCTACATATTGCGGAATATCATCATCACGAAGAAATAAGATTTCTAATGGAAAATTAGTGGAAACAGCCTTTAGTTTTCTGGTTCCGTTGGAGATTTTGATGCCACATTCTTCCAGCAGTTTCAGAGACTTTTCGCTCAGTCTTCCATTTTTTTGTATGGCTAATTTTAGTTTACTCATTTTTGATTTTATAGATAAGGTCTGAGTAAACGACAAGGAAAATTGGAAAACAAAAAACCGCCTGATTACTCAGACGGTTAATATTATTTTGAAGTTATGACATACCATTACCTTCCCGCCTGAACGTGAGAATGGTGATGATGATGCATAAGTTGTATAGACATTTCTTGCTTTTTTGTTGGGACAAATGTAGAACTAATTTTTAAATAATTATAAAATTATGTAAAAAAATTAATTAAAACTATTTTTCCATTGGGTAATCATTTCTGAAAATCTCGTGTTCTCAAAAGTTTTATTTCTGATTTTTGAAACTGTGTGAATGCCTTTTTCATCGGAGATTCTCAGGATTTCTTCAGCTTTTTGAGATTCGAAGGCGATGATTTCTGCTTCTTCAATTTCTGCCAGTTTATTTTTGTGAACAAAAGTGACAAAGTTTTCCATTAATGGTGAAATATAAGCACCTTCCGTTTGTTTCGGAATTTTAATCACATTATTCTGGAGAAACAAAAGATTTCCGAAGATACTTCTGGCAATTTTCTTGTTCGGATTCAGAAGAATAACGTCATCCAAATCATTTTCTTTGGCATAAATTTCAGCATAGATATTCTCGGCAGAATGAACACGGATGTTACTCAAAAGATTCGCATTAACATTGATTTCCTTAATGAGATCCAGTTCAATATTACCTTGTATATAAAGAATGTCTCCCGATTCTTCCACTTCAAAATAGAAAGCGGTTTCAGATTTCGGAAGCGGTTTGTCTTCCTGCTTTCTGTAAGCCATCAGTTGGATAATTCCATTCTCAATACCCTTACTCAAAACTTCTCTCTGAAACAGTTCCTGAAAAAATTCTAAGGTGTATGTCAGCGGAATATTCAGTCTCATTTTCCGCATCGATGCCATCAGAAAAAAATAAGATTCCTCGGCCATTATGAGATTTCCGTTTCTTACAAAGAACGATACCCAAACCGAATCACCATAAAGAAAAGAACGGTTGATAACTTGAAGATTTTCTTCAGTATAAACTAATTTTTGCATTGTAGTATAAAAAAATAATGAACGATAAAATCGTTCATCCATTTATTTTTAAGCGGCGCCTAATTTTATCTGTAAGTTCTCTATCAGGTTTTCCCAATAGAGTTTGTTTTCTTCCTCATCGCCAGGCTCACAAAAGTCGGTGATGTTAAGCGAAAGGTCATCCGTTATTTCATCAATGACGATAGAAAGCTCGAAGAAATATTTCGTCCCTTCATCCTCTTCCCAACGGAAACGCACAAAACTTTCCGGCTTGTAACGGATCAGCGTCGCCTTCTCAGCAGGGCCACCGCCCCAGCTGAAATAGAAATCGTCTCCACGTTCTACAACGTCGTCTGCAAACCATTCTGATAATCCTTCTGCACTTGCCAGATACTCATACAAAATCTCCGAGAGACAATGCATATTGTATTCATACTGCACTTTCGTTTTCGCCATATACTAATTCTAATTGTGGCGCAATATATAAATTAATTTCTTATTTCCAAATCAAAATGTCTATGGAAATTCAAATTTTTTATAGAAAATAAATATGATTTTTATTAGCTGATTTTGTACCGTTGATGAACACTAATTTTTAAAATTATTTGACATCATCCAACCTAAAGATTTGGGCAGCTTAATCCGCCTTCCGCTCCCAATCTTTTTTGCAGATCATTTCAGATTAAATAGAACTTGATGGTTGGCAAAAAAGGATTTCCGCTCAAGTCGGGCTGCAGATTCGTCATAAAAACAAAGGCTTCCCTCAAAACGAAATTTGTCATTCCGTAGGAATCTCGACAGCGACGTTTAGATTCCTACGGAATGACAAATTGGATGTTAATTTAAAATCTATTCCACTTCATTCAAAGCTTCCAGAATAATCGCGCAACCTTTTCGGATTTCGTCTTCGGAGATTGTGAGTGGAGGAGAGATTCTCAGATATTCGTTTCTGTACAGTTGCCAGAAAACAATCAATCCTTTTTCCATACATTTTGAAGCCACTTTCAAAGTATATTCCGGAGAACCGAGATTCACAGCTAACATCAGTCCTTTCCCGTTGACGTTTTTGATTTTCGGATGAACCAATAATTCCCGGAAGAGTTTTTCCTTCTTATCTGTCTCATTCATCAGTCCGCTTTCCAAAACTTCTTTCAGAGTAGCGTGAGAAGCCGCAGCAATCAAAGGATTTCCTCCAAAAGTGGTAATATGTCCCAACTTCGGCGAATGTGAAAGGCTTGACATAATTTCTTTCGAACTCATAAAAGCACCAACCGGAACGCCGCCGCCCATTCCTTTTCCCATTACAAGAATATCAGGGACAATCCCAAAATGTTCAAAAGCAAATAATTTTCCGGTTCTTCCAAACCCCGGCTGAATCTCGTCCAAAATCAGTAGCGCACCAACTTCTTCACAACGTTTTTTAAGCTGAATGAAATAATTATCTTTTGGCATAATAAAACCCGCCGCACCCTGAATAGTTTCTACGATGACACAAGCCGTTTTCTCTGTGATTTTATCAAAATCATTTTCATTATTAAACTCGATGAAATTGACCATTGGCAGCAACGGACGGAATTCTCTTTTGTGAACTTCGTTTCCTGCAACAGAAAGCGCGCCGTGGGTATTTCCGTGATAAGCATCTTTGAAGGCGATTATTTCTTCTCTTCCAGTATAGCGTTTAGCTAATTTCAAACTGCCATCAATCGCCTCCGCTCCAGAATTAACAAGATAAGTGACTTCCAAAGGTTCTGGTGTTGCTTCTGCCAAAAGTCTGCAAAGTTCCACTGGTTTTTCTTGCGCATATTCGCCGTAAACCATTACGTGCAAGTATTTGTCCGCTTGTTCTTTGATGGCGTTAACCACTTTTGGATGAGAATGTCCAAGCGTATTGGCAGAAACACCAGCTACAAAATCCAGATAAGCTTTTCCGTCTTTTCCGTAGATGTAACTTCCTTCCGCTTTTTCAACTTCGAAGCCTGCTGCATAAGGTGTTGTTTGAGCTTGGTATTTAAAGAAATCTTGTTTCATTTTTCAATGTAGATGTTAGAAATTAGATTTTAAAAGTTTCTATATCATTTAGTTTTTTGAATTTTTTGAGAACTTTTAAACTTTTGCAAAGGTCGTGAATTTTGAGTTTCGATTCTATGAAATGACAAAATTTTCGACTTGGCGAAGCGCGCCCCGACTTGAACGGAGCTCTTTTTCTTTTTTTTGCCAAAAAAGGAAAAAGCGGGAGTGGAAGGCGGATAAAGGCGCCCAAATTTCGACTCCGCTCAATGTGACCGATATTTTATTTTTTTACCCGAACTGGTGTCTTAGGTTTATTCTTTTCTTCCTGTTTTTTCCGTTCGGCTTCAGCTAGGTTGAAGAGAGTGTTGTCGGACTCGTAGACTATTTCGGGATAATTAGGTGTGTCGAGAAAAATATCGCTGGGTTTCTGTAAGCGGTCTTTGGTGTTCCAATTGAAATCTTTGAAAAAACGTTCCTCTTTTGAGATTTGACTCATCGGATAAGTGTCGTTATTCGCACCAATATTGCAGGAAACAATCTCCAGTCGGCGCTCCAAAAACTCTGCTGTAATCTCGCCACAAGTGGACAACATTACGCCAATTCTTTTCATTTGTTTTGTTTTTTTATCCTCGTCATCCGCATAAGTAATAGCTTGCGCATTGCCTACCGCTTTTGCACTATCTATGGCATTGTTGTTGAGATAGACAATCATATTCTTGCTTTTGATCTGATTGAACTCATCTTTCAAATTCAAAGAATCTGCTTTACTGATAGCGAAGGCATTGCCTAAAACTCTGATGGAATCTGTGATTTCTTTTTCGGGATTACTGTAAACACGGATTTCGTCTCCGGTAACTTGTTTTACACCCATCCAAAGAATTGGTTTTCTCATCAGGTGCATTTCGCCGTCAGTTTCATTAAAGCTTAATGAATCTCCGCGACCTTGCATATTGGTTTTGAAAATTCTTACTTTTCTGTAAGCTCGCAAATAGCTTTTTTTCTTCAGTGCGTTGGCCGAATCTGGTCTTTGAAATGTAATGAATTTCTCTGCAGAAAAATAGGCAGAATCTTTACTTAGAATCTTTACAGCATAAGGTTTGTCCGTAACCATTGCAGAGTCTTTCTTTTCATAGATCTCTCCATAGCCACCTTTGATAAAACGTTTTTGCTGAGGGTCGTCCAACGTTACATTGCCTGTTCCTTTGCCGAAGCCTGTATTTCTGTTGAAGTATAATTTGTCTCCAGTCAGGATTTTCCCATTATTATGGATTCTTGAATTTTTGTTGAGGAAAGATTCGCCTGTTTTGGAATTATGGGTTCCAAGTTCTGTATAGACATAGTTGGCGTAATTTTCCTTACTTCTAATGGTTGTTGGCCCTGTAAAATCTGAAACGCCTGTATTTTGATTGGTTTTGATATTATCGCTTATGATAGTGTATTTATCAGTTTCGATATTAGAACGACCAATGAAATCTATCATTTTTGAATTGAGATAATAGGTAGCAGATTTGGTGTACATCACACTTCCATCATTACTATAAATTGTTCCGCCTGTGTTGAAATAAGCCGTGTTCGGGATTTTATCGTAATAAAGCGTTTCTGTTTTGATGGTTTGTTTTGGGTCGGTAAGAACTACATTTTTGCGTGCAATTCCACGTTGGGTGTTACCATCGTATTCCATTTCTTCTGCCGTGATTCTGTTTCCGTCGGCAGTTGTTAATACAGCATTTCCAATGGCTTTCAAAAAATTTTCTTTCTCATACCAAACAACTTCATTTGCTGTAAGAACAGAACCTTGATGTTCGAATTGAACATTTCCAGAGAAAACCATATTTCCTTCATATTTATCAGGTTTTTTACCTGCAGTATCTGAATGGACGTGTTTTACTTTTTTAGAAGGCTGTGTTTGCGGATTTTGATTTTTGAAAAAAGGGTCTTTAACCACACCCGTATTTTGGGTTGGCGGAGTGACCTGCGAAAATATTCTAACAAAAATTAGAAGTAGAACAACAAAAAAGGATTTCTTCATTAATTTTCAGACTTCTTGTGTCCGTAGAAGTACAACGAGTGCGTATCAATACTTACGCCAAATGCTTTTTCTATTGAGTCTTTGATGCCTTGGATTCTCGGGTCGCAGAACTCTATAATCTCTGCAATTTCTTTATCAGAATCTTCTTTATAAATGACCAAATGGTCGTGCTGCTTATCAAAATAAGACTTCTCATAAGAAGATGTGCTCAATGTTTTTTCTCCGAATTGGTGCTTTCTAATCAAGCCTGCATCCAAGAAAATCTCTATAGTATTATAAATCGTAGCCTTGCTTACGTGGTATTTTTTCTGCATCATCAGCAGATAAAGGTCATCCACGTTGAAGTGGTGCTCCATATTGTAAATCTCCTCAAGAATAGTATATCTCTCAGGCGTATTGCGGAAGCCTTTATCCATAAGATATTGTCTAAGGACGTCTTTTATAGTTGCGATATTCAACTCTTTTTGTTTCGTATCCATAGTACAAAAATAAAGAATTTTTTCGGGATTATTCGAAATGCTTGTGTTCGACTTTTTCGATTCTCTCGATTTTGATTTTCTGGTCAAGAAGCGGCGCCGATTCTACCACAACATTATGACTTGCAACGCCATAAGCTGTGAAGTCGTTACTGCCAAGTTTCTTTACAAAATTATAAATATTAAGAATGATTTTATCTCTAATTGTAAGAAGGAAATCATTGATATAAACATTATCGATAATCACAAACTTCAAATCAGGCGGAATGTTATGTGCTCTCAAAGAGGGATGTGAACTGCGTGAAGGAATCGTTCCTTCTTCCATCATTTCTGCTAAAATCTGCTGAAAATAATCGTTGATTCTTCTGTCTCTTTTGAAGCCCAGCAAGAAACTTATCTTATAAATTGTTCCAGGCAAAACCTCTTCCACATTGTATTTGAAGCTGTATGGGTCTTCCTGATTCACAATATTCAAAATAAAATAATGGTCAGCTCTTTTAGGTTGTGCTCGGATGATGGAATAAATGATTTTCGATTCTACTTCATCCTCTCTTTTTGCTCGACTAATGAAAGCAAGATTGGTCGCATACTTAGGAATCGTTTCATCCAGCTTCATATCTTTTATTGTAGAAACATATTTTTGAAGTTTTACAAATTTGATGAACGTTGTTTTGATAAGTCGCCCATTATACCAGGCATACATACAGATTCCTATAAATCCTGCCAAGAGAACGGACATCCAGCCACCTTCGAAAAATTTAATAATATTGGCACTGAAAAAACCACCTTCTATCACAATATAAACCAATGCAAAAAGTGCAATCCAGAGTTTGTTTGTTCTCGTTTTCAAAAACCAGAATACCAGCAGGATGGTTGTCATTAACATTGTCACGGTAATGGAAAGTCCATAGGCAGCTTCCATTCTTCCGGATTCTTTAAAATAGATCACAACAACAAAGCACAAAAGCAAAATTCCCCAATTGATTTTCGGGATGTACATTTGGCCTTTTATTCCGGAAGGATATTCGATTTCCTGATTAGGCCAGAAATTGAGGGCCATTGCTTCGGAAAACATTGTGAATGCTCCTGTGATTACCGCCTGGCTTGCGATGATTGCCGCAGCTGTTGCAATTACAACGCCCGGAATAATAAACCATTCCGGCATAATTCCGAAAAATGGATTTTTACCACGGAATACTTCGTGATAGTTGCTCAACAGCCAGGCACCCTGGCCAAGATAATTGAGGATCAGCATAGCTTTCACGAAAATCCAGCTCACTCGGATATTCTTGATACCACAATGCCCAAGATCGGAATATAATGCTTCTGCTCCGGTAGTACAAAGAAAGACAGCACCAAGGATGACAATGGCACTAGGAGAGTTATAGATCAATTTAATGGCATAATAAGGATTAAAAGCTTTTAGAATCATTGGATGTTCAACTAAATGAACAAGACCAAAACCTCCTAAAACCAAAAACCAAAGTACCATTACCGGTCCGAAAAACTTCCCGATAAAGCTGGTGCCAAATTGCTGAACCACAAAAATAATTACCAAAATGGCCAATGTGATAGGAACAACAGGTGGCTTGTGCGTAACGAGTTCCAGCCCCTCAATGGCGGACATTACAGTAAGAGAGGGCGTGATGATACTGTCCGCTACCAGAGCAGCTGCTCCGATGATGGCAATGATATAAAGCCATTTTTTCTTAAACCTTTTGACGAGTGAATAAAGTGATAGAATGCCACCTTCTCCTTTGTTGTCGGCTCTCAAAGCAATAATAACGTATTTTATCGTCGTTTGTAAAGTCAGAGTCCAAATAATACAAGACAATGCACCTTCTATGTATTCCTCAGAAATAATTCCGCCGGCTTTTCCTGCATTGATGATCGCTTTCATTACGTACAACGGCGAAGTTCCGATGTCTCCGAAAACAATTCCTAATGAAACCAAAACGCCCACTGCGGACAGTTTTTTGAGGTCAAAATGACCGCTGCTATCTTGCGACATAATAAAGTCTTATTGTAAAAATAATTCTGCAAATTTAGATTATTTTACAGATTAAGAAATTTTTTTGATGAAAATGTAATATTCGATAAAAAAGTAATTCTGGAATTAATTCTCCAAATCATTTCTCATATTGATTTTAGAGATAATTGATGAAGCTCCAAAATTTTCTTTTTTTCAAGTAATCCAAGTTTTGGTCATTGGCATAAGCCTCTCTTTCGAAACTAATATTTCTATAAGCTAGATGTGGATTTTTGTACTTCAGATATTTGAGATAATATTCTGAAAGATACCAAATATAAAATGGAATAATCAATAATTCAATCTGCTGACGGATATGAATTTTCTCATGATTGATTAAGACTTTGTTTTGCCTGTATTCTTTTTTTCTCAGCAATATAAACGGGAACAATGTAATCCCCGAAATTTTAGTATTTTTGAGTAATCTTTGGCAAACAATAATTATCATCAATCAAAGATAAAAATTTTGGTACAGTTTTTTAACTTATGAAACTAAATGACATCAAAGAGAATGAAGACTTTTATTATAACGAGCAGGGTTATAAAGTTTTTACAGAAAAGTTCCATTTGAAACGTGGTTATTGCTGTAAAAGCGGATGCAGACATTGTCCGTATGGTTATGATAAAAAGACGGATACTTTTATTAAAAAACCTAAATAATCTTAATATTATGAAATCGAAGATTCACGAATTCCAAAATAAAAATATATTAGCGATGAGTAAAAAATATTTCTTCATATTATTGGCTGCGGTTTCTCTTGGAATCACTTCTTGTAGCCCATTTCAAGTGAAATCTGATTATTCTGCTACAGCAAATTTTACAAACTATAAAACGTATTTGCTAAGAACAGATGATTTGAAACTGAATGATCTTGATAAAGACAGAGTTTTGAATGAATTATCAAAACAATTGCAATCAAAAGCTTTGACGTCTGGACAAAATCCGGATTTGATTGTGAATGTGAAAGCGTCCCACAAAAAAGTTCAGGACATTACCACCTCGTACGGCGGAGGCTGGGGTTGGGGAAGACCTTGGGGCTGGGGTGGCGGTTTTGGTATGGGAAATACCTGGACCAACAACTACAACAGTGGAACGATTGTGATTGACATTATTGATGCAAAAACTCAAAAATTGGTTTGGCAAGGCGCAGGTAGCGGAATTTCTGTAGATTCGCCAAGGTCAAAACAAAAACAAATTCCACAAGTTGTAGCTGAGATAATGGCTAATTATCCACCACAAAAAGGGAAATAATTTTAAATATATCTCTTAGATTTTATAGATTTCGCAGATGAATATTTGAGAAAAAATCTGCCTAATTACAAAAATCTGCGAGAAGCATAAAACCGCTATCATTTAGCGGTTTTTTTTATTCCGAAATTTTTGTTGTCATCAGTTCTTTAGCTTCTTTCAAAACTTCTGATTTCTTTTCTTGATTAAGTTCTAAAACATTCAACAAATTCTGATTATTGAATAATTCTTTTACCAAAACACATTTGTTCTCCAGCAATTTCTGTTTTTGTTTTCCATCCAAAGTCGTAAGACAAGTGATTGGATATAATGCATTTTGGTCAACCAGATTTTTGATGGATTTATTTTTCGGAAAATCCCAAGACAACAATCTCAATCCATAATATTCTGAAAAAGCCACAGAATCCTTGGTAAAATAAGTATTAGTAATCAGCCAACCATCTGTAAATTCGGTTTTGGTTCCGAAAAGATTGTACTGAATATCAGAAATATCTTTGATTCTTGACAAAACGTACATTGGCGTCGTAACAGAGATTTTCGTGTCTTCCGCATTCCGGAATTTACATTCTACCCAATACGTTTTATCGTCTTTATTGGCGATAACATCCGCTTCGTGAGTCACCGAATGTCCTTTTATTAATTGTCCCGTTTCGGTTTTGTAACCAATATTTTGAAACACTCGTGAGATCCACTGCTCAAAATAGAATCCCGCAGGTCCCAATTCCAGCAAAGCTTTTTTCAAACTGTATCTTGCCGCTGCAGAATTTGAGATTTTTTTCAGTTCATCAAACGCCATTTTATACAACTCTCTCGTCGTGATTCCGTCAAAGCAATTTGGTAAAATATTTTGGAGTACTTTTTTTACAGAGCTTTCGTCCGCTCCGGAGTTCCGAAGTGAGTTTTCTAGCTTTGAAATTTCAAATTCTACCGTTTCGCTGGCATTATTTTTTATTTTCATAATTGTGTCAACTTTTTTAACGCAAGGGCGCAAGTTTTTTTATTTTAATTATTAATAAAAGTCGCAAAGATCCAATTCTACTTTTTTCATCGAAGATAATAACTTTGTGACTTCTCAACTTTGAATCTAATAATTTTTGTGCCTTTGCGATAATTTTTTTCGAATCTAAAGTCTTTTTTCTTTTTATTCCACAAACCAAATCTCAAACCGGCTTCCCTGTTCCAAAGGTTTATAATTCAAGTAGCCTTTATGGGCTTCGATAATACTTTTACTGAGCGTTAAACCAATTCCGGAACCATTGCTTCTTGTCGTGAAAAACGGAAGGAAAATCTTATCCTGGATTTCCTTTGAGATTCCGGTTCCATTATCTTCTACACTTAGAATGATACGTTTGTTGTGAGTTTTGATTTCGGTTTTAATTGTTCTTTCAACATTATCGGAAACAGCGTAAATAGCGTTGAGATAAAGATTAATTAAACATCTTTCAATCATCTTTTCATCAGCAGAAATCAGATGATTTTCCAATGAATTGATAATGGTGATATGTTTTTTTTCAAATTCAGGCTTAAGAAAATTGAGTGAAGATTCTACAATATTAGATATAGAAATTGTTTTAAAAACAGGTTTTGGAAGTTCGGCAACTTGGCGGTAATCGTCTACAAAATTTAATAATTGTTTTGATTTGGAATTGATAATCATCAGACTTTCCTTCATATCCTGCTGGTCTTCCTTTTCGATAATTTCCTGATTGGCAATGTATTCAAGATTCTGAATCAGACTGTTAACAGGCGTTAAAGTATTCAGAAGTTCGTGGGAAATTACTTTCATCAGGTTATTCCAGGCTAATTTTTCTTTTTGTTCAATAATTTTCTGAACCGATTCTAAACTGATGATGCAAAAGCGGTTTTTTACATTCTGAACTTTTTTCGTCCTTAATGAAAACGATTGTTTTGTATTTTCATTAATCGAAATATCAAAAAATTCCTGAGAGTTTTCGTAATTCGTTTGTTTGATGATTTGGTAGAAATCGGGCGCTTTATTTTCGTAAAGATTCCACGAATTATACTTCGGGATTTCTAGAATTTCAAGAAAAATAGGATTCACATAAAAAACTTCCCAATCATCATTTTTCATTGACAAAATCATCAAACCTATTTCGAGTTGATTCAAAATTTCCTCATACAATAGTTGGTAAGATGATAACGAAAGATGCTCTTCTTTACTTTGATAATACAATTTCACAGCATTATCAACCAGACCGTTTTCCTCAGTTTTTGGAAACAATGAAAAATCCTTTTTCTGAATTGCTAAAAGCAGTTTTTCCGTTTTCTGGATGTAAGACAAAGCCGAGGTCTGCGCCAAAATAATGCAGACCAAACCGACCAATGAAAACAAAACGCAATTGATCCATTTATTTTGAGAATAAAAATCAAAAGCAAAAATCCCGCTGACAATCGAAAGCAGAATAAATATCAGCCAAAAAAACTGTTGTTTTTTCATAGTTTTCTATAGATATATTTTCCTTAAAGTTCTTAATTTCAATAAACTTGTTTATTCATATTTAAAAATTCAGAAATGAAGAAGTTATTGATTCTAAATTTAAGAATTGATAAATCAATTTGATTAAGAATTTTAAGTTGAAATATTTTACTTAACTTCTAAATGTTTTAAAATTAAAGCTCAAATTTTTCCATTCTTCTGTATAACGCTGCTCTAGATAATCCCAAATCTTCCGCCGCCAGAGAAATATTTCCACGGTGTTTCTTCAACGCTTTTTTAATCAGAATTTCTTCCATTTCTTCGATGTTCAGATTCACGATTGTATTTTCTGATTCTTCATCTTGGGGCATCAGCAATTTAAGACTTTTCTCGTTGGAAAGAATTACGCTTCGTTCGATGCAATGGTCGAGCTCACGGATATTTCCAGGCCAGGAGTAATGGGTTAATTCAGAAATTAAATTTTCATTTAAAGCCAAATCAGGTTTGTGATATTTCTGTTTGTATTTTTCTAAAAAATAATCAGCTAAAGTTGAAATATCTTCAATCCGTTCTCTCAAACTCGGAATATTCAATTCAACCGTATTGATTCTGTAATACAAATCCTTTCGGAAACGGTTTTCAGCAACGGCTTTTTTGAGGTTTTCATTGGTTGCAAAAATGAATCTCACATCCAACAAACGTTCTTTGCTTTCTCCGATTCTCGACAGTTTTCTGTTTTGAATCAAACTTAACAATTTAGTTTGGAGATGAAGCGGAAGATTTCCGATCTCATCAAGAAAAACGGTTCCGTTTTCGGCATTTTCGATTTTTCCGGCATAATCCTGATGCGCATCCGTAAATGCACCCTTTTTATAACCGAATAATTCCGATTCAAAAAGATTTTCCGAAAGACTTCCCAAATCGATATGAACAAAAGGCTGATTCTTCCTTTCCGACAATTCGTGAATGTGTTCTGCCAAAACATATTTTCCGGTTCCGTTTTCTCCCAAAAGCAAAACATTGGCATCGGTTGCAGAAACCCGTTCAATCTGGTCCATCACTTCCTGCATTGCCGGAGATTGGGTTTCCAATTGATATTGATTGGTTTTGATACTGATATTTTCCCATTGATTCAGCTTCTTATTTTTTCGGGAAATATCGACAGCCAAATTTACGGAAGCGTATAATTTTTCATTATTCCAGGGTTTTAGAATAAAATCGGAAGCACCGTTTTTCAGGGCTTCAACGGCTAATTCCACTTCACCGTAAGCCGTCATCAAGATAATCGGAAGCTGGGGTTCCAGCGTTTTGATTTCATTCATCCAATACAATCCGTCCTGTCCGTTTTCAAAACCTTTCCGGAAATTCATATCCAGAAGAACCGCATCCACTTGCTGTTCGGATAAAAATTTCAGAATATTCTTGGGCTGACTGAGACAGCTCACTTCCGTAAAAAACTTTTTGAGCCAGACTCTCGCCGAAAACAAAATATCTTCGTCATCATCCACAATTAAAATATGAGCTTCTTTTTTTCGCATTTAAAATTTAAATTTTGGCTAAAGCCTTTTTGTTTTGTCCACTTTTAAATGGGCTAAAGCCCATTCCTATTGATATTAATGCTAATTATTTTTAAGCATTAAAATTATATTTGTTTAAAAAAATCGAATTCTCGTGCCAGTGGAACGACAATTAAGTTATCAATTTTTCCTTAAAATAAAATGATTTATCATTTATAATTAATATGTCCGTTTCCGTACAAAAAGTGTCCGATAATGAACAGTTTTAAAATTAATAAAATTATATTTAATCACATTTACAGAGTGTTACAAGATTATAAATTTATGGTATTTACATTGTGTAATTATCTGTAAGTAAAACAGTTATCTAAATATGGATACGAAAATAGTAAAAAAGAAATCTAAACTAAAATTTGTCTCAATTATCATCATATCTGCATTAGCGGTTTCGGTTTTCGGATGGTATTTTTTGAATCAGAAAAAAACGTATAATGTAAAGTCAGAAGATATTACGATTGATGAAGTGACGAATGGAAAATTCGAAGATATGTTGATGGTAACTGCACAGACGCAATCTCTTAATTCTTCTCTTGTGAATGTTTTGGAAGGTGGCGCGGTAAAAGAAATTTTTGCGGAAGACGGACAAATGCTGACAAAAGGACAACCTATTGCAAGAGTTTACAATCCCAATACAGAATTCAATTACCTGAATCAGGAAACGGGGATTATGCAGCAGATCAGCCAGATGAGAAGTTCGCTTTTAGAATTGAAAAATCAGGAGTTTAGTCAGGATAAAGAATTATTGCAGTCTCAGAATGATTATAATACGGCGTTGCAGACTTTTAATCTTCAGAAAAGATTGTACGATGCGGAAATCGGAAAGAAAACCGATTATGATATTGCTTTACAAAATCTGAATTATCAGAAAGACAGAAAACGAATTGTTGAAAAAGGAGCTTCTAATGAGAAAACTTCGAGAAATGCCCAGTTTGCAGCCATCAATAATTCCATTAATCAGATGGAAAAAAGCTTGAATATTCTTCGTTCCAACAAAAATAATTTCCTGATAATGTCGCCGGCTTCGGGAAGGTTGTCGTCATTCAATATTTCTCTCGGACAAAATCTGACAAGTGGAGAAAGCATCGGGAAAATCGATTTGATGGGCGGTTACAAGTTGGTCGCAAAAGTGGATGAATATTATATTAATAAATTAACCAACGGAATCAAAGGAACGCTTGACAACAATGGAAAAGAATATGAAGTTATCATCACGAAGATTCTTCCGGAAGTGAAAGACGGACAGTTTTCTGTGGAACTGAATTTCATTGACGCAAAAATTTCAACCCTGAAAATAGGGATGACTTTCGGCGTAAAACTGAAATTATCTGCCGACACACAAAGTATGATGATTCCGAAAGGGAATTTCTACAAAGACACGAACGGGAAATGGATTTTTGTAGTGAAAAATAACAAAGCCGAAAAGCGAAACATCAGTCTCGGAAGAGAAAATCCTCTGTATTATGAAGTGGTTTCCGGACTGAAGCAAGGCGAGTCTGTCATTACTTCGGATTATTCTGAATTGAAAAAATATGAATTATTAGATATTCAAAAATAACAGTCAGAGCCTGATTATTAAATAAAACTAAAAAAATATAACGATGCAAAAACTATTATTACTATTAATAACAATGATTATCGGACTCTTTTTGTCCACAACAACATTGAAAGGAAATTATTTTTCGAATGGGATTCAGAAATCAGAAACAAAGACTTTTAATTTGAGTTCATTCAATGCTGTGAAAACTTCCCAGGCAATCGAAGTGGAAATTATAAAATCAGACGAAGAAAAAGCGGTTGCGACAAGCACGCATTTGTCAGAACTTAAAATCGAAGTGAAAAATAAAACGCTTTACATCCAATACAGACCTAATGTTTCGCTTCAGAATGCCGATACAAAAGTGGTTGTTTACGCAAAAGAGCTTGTAAAAGCAGAAGCCGGAAATGCCTCTTCTATAAAAGTGAAAAGTGTTTTTGAAACTGCTGAACAAACTTTTGAAAGCAATGGAAGCGGAAGAATTGTTGCAGATTCTAAAGCTTCGGTTGTTAATATCAATACCGATAGTGCAGGTGGATTTTCAGGAAAAATCAATACGAAAAATCTGAATGTTGATGCTAATTCTGCAAGTTCGGTAAAAATCAGCGGTTCTGCAGATAATGCGAAAATCAATGTGGATAGTGCAAGTTCTGTAGATGCCAAAAATATGAATATTCAAACTGCAAAAGCAACTGCAAGTGCGACATCATCGATAACTTTGAGTGTTTCAAAAGAATTAACCGCTTCTGCAAGTTCATTAGCTAAAATCAGATATAAAACATTGTCAGGAATTAAATTCTCTGCAAGCAGAAGTTCTGGAGGAACAATCGATTCAATTTAAAATAATAAACTATAAACCTAGAAAACTCAGATTAAATGAAGACCTTAAAGATGATTAATAAAAGCATTTTGACTTTGATGATGTTTTTATTGGCGGCAAATCTGAAATCTCAATCAAAAGTGGATGTGGAATTCAACCCAAATATTGCCACATATTCCATTGTCGAATATCTTGTAGCGAAGCATCAGGGAAGGCTTTTCTACATCGACGGGAAAGCGGACATCAGTCATTTACCTTTGGCAGATTTGGCGAACAGGGAAATGGAAAAATATGATAATTCGAAAATCATCAAAGCGATGCAGGATTATCTGCAGGTTGCCGGCCAGCAACAGGATTTGACTTATCAGGTTTTACTGAAGCACAATATTTTTCCTGCAAAAGGTTATGCTTACCAGATTGAGGAAAATGATAGTGCAAAGAAAGAAGCAGTGGAAAAATTCGCTGAACAGTTGAGAGAGTTTTATATCGAAAGAAATCTGGGAAAATTCTTCAAAGACCAGAGTCATTTTTTAGAAGGTGCAAAGAAAGAGGTCAGAAAAAATATTCCGGCTGGCTATATGGCTAAAATGGAGCAATATTATGGTGAGAAGTTTCTGGCTTACAGATTCTGGATTAATCCGTTGGATATTATGCCTAACATTTCGGTCTTCTGGCACGGCAACGGCCCAATGATTAAGTCTGACAAAGGGCAGATTGCCAATATGATCAGCAGTCCTTATCTTCCGCTGGAAAAGAAAAATAATATCAGGGATTATAAAGAATTTGGTTTCGATCATCCGGAAACGCTCAACTTTTTAATCACGCACGAGTTCGGTCATTCGTTTGTCAACCAGCATTTGGGCTCATATGAAGACAGGATTAACAAGAGCAGTAATCTGATGTCTGAGGCTCTTGTTGATAAGATGGCGATGCACGGTTATTCTTACTGGCCGTCTTGTGTTGCCGAGCATATCGTAAGAACAGGAGAAATCCGAATTGCGTTGGCTGATGGCAATCAGAAATTGGCTGAAAATTTACGAAAACAACATATGAATGACTATTCTTTTGTTCTGATTCCGGAATTTGAAAAGAAAATGGAAGTATATGAAAACAACAGGAAAAAATATCAATCGTTTAAAGAATTTGTTCCTGAATTACTAAATGTTTTGGATGAAACCAGTGTCGAAAAAGTGAGAACAAAATTGGGTTTATCTAATGTAAAATACGAAGTGAATTTAACGGTAAATGTTCCCGAAAACAGCGGTGATGTTTATATTACAGGTAATCAGTCAAGCATCGGGAATTGGAATCCTAACGTCATTAAACTTAATAAAACCGGTGAAACAACCAGACAAATTACATTCAAAACTTACCCTGATTTGAAATTCAAATTAACCAAAGGAAGCTGGGAAACGGAAGGGGAAATCGACGTAATCGAAGAAGGGAAAGATGTTTCTTTGTCACTGGATAAAAATACAAGTCTGAATTACACGGTGAAAAACTGGAAACAATAATTAAACAATCAATAAACTAAAATGCAAAATCGATTATTGTTTTTAATTACAGTCATTATAGGTCTTTTTGTTAAAGGGCAAAGTATTGATTTTAAATGGGAAAAAGATTCTATTAACGGGAAATTGGTTGATAAAATCGCAATGAGCGTGCCTTTCACTATCGAAAACAAAACGTATCGGTTTCAATTTGATTTAGGCGCCAATACGACTTTAATCTATGATAAATGTTTTGAAAAAACAGAGTTCATTAAAAATAAGAAAGTAGAAGAAGCAATGGAAGCAGCCGGACACAAAGTTTTCACTGTCGATCATCAGAATTTCAGTGTTGGAAAATTAAAAATTGAGAATTATAAACTTAACGGGCTTTTGAACTTCGAACAGGAGGAAGCTTGCGGTGTTGTAGGAGCAGATTTGTTTCAAAATAAATATCTGATTATTGATTTTCCTAACCAAAAAATAACTGTAAGTGAACAATTAAAAACCACTAAAAAAATTGATCTTGTTGACATCAAGATTATCAATAACAAACCGATTCTTCCGGTAGAGATTGATGGCAAAGTGTATCATTTTCAGTATGATACGGGCGCAAGTATTTTTCCAATAGTTTCTTATAAAAAGAATTTTCAAGACTTAATTGATTCATCCAAAATTATTGAAAACTTTAATATCAGAAATTTTAATAATCCTCTGGTTGTAAAAGCAATAGAAACCAATAAAAATGTGATCATCGGAAAATCGTCATTCAGTACCAAAGAGTTTTGGTTTACAGACGAAGATTACTTTTCCTTTGAACAACAGGGGCTCGACGGAGTAATGGGAAATGTTTTTTTCCTCGACAAAACAATAGTCATTGACTTTAAAAATAAAAAATTCGGAATCATAATTTAAAAAAATATACTACAATGATAAACATTCAAAACCTTTCAAAAGTCTATAAAACTGAAGATGTCCAAACCAATGCGCTTAACAATGTAAGCCTGCAAATCAAAGAAGGCGAATTCGTTGCGATAATGGGACCTTCCGGTTGTGGAAAATCCACTTTTCTTAATATTCTTGGACTTTTGGACAGCGCTTCTTCAGGTTCTTACCAATTTGAATCGGTTGAAACTATTGGAACATCTGAAAAGAAAAAATCAGAGATCAGAAAGAAAAATATCGGTTTCATTTTCCAGAATTTTAATCTGATTGATGAATTGACAGTTTACGAAAACATTGAATTGCCATTAATTTACAACGGTGTTTCTTCCTCGGAAAGAAAAAGAAGAGTGGAAGAGATTATGGAGAAAATCAATATCGCTCACAGGGCAAAACATTATCCACAGCAGCTTTCCGGAGGTCAACAACAGAGAGCAGCGGTTGCAAGAGCTTTGGTAACAAGACCAAAATTAATTTTGGCCGATGAGCCAACCGGAAACCTCGACAGCTCCAATGGAAATGAAGTAATGAATCTCCTTGCAGAACTCCATAGAGAAGGTTCTACGATTGCAATGGTAACGCACTCGTCTTACGATGCAGGTTACGCTTCCAGAATCGTGAATATGAAAGACGGCGAGATTTTCTCCGAAGAACACTCTTCGCAGAGAAAAGATGTTTTCGAAAAAGCAGACGCAAAAAACTTCGAATAATTGTTAAATAAGGATGTCTGATGATGGATGTTAGGTGAAAAATTTCCGACATCCAGCATCCTTCCTGCAACAAAAAAATAATTATGTTTAAAAATTGGCTCAAAATTGCCTTCATCAATTATAAAAAGAACTGGTTGTCTACCATCATTAATTTGTTTGGTTTAACCATCGGTTTGACAGGATTTATGCTCATCCTAATGCACTGGAATGACGAAGAATCCTTTGAAAAATGGAATCCGAAAAAGGATGACATCTATTATTTCCAGACTTATTACAAAAAAGATAATGTTTATGGAGGTGCTATCTCAATTCCTTTGGCAGAAAATGCATTAAAACGAATCTCGGAAATCGAAGATTATGTTTTGATGAACGGTTCTGATATGTCCTACAAAATGACCACCAAACATACGACGGCTTATCAGAAAGGCGGGATGTCGGTCACAGAGAATTTTTTCAACTTGTTCCCATTCAAATTAGTTGCCGGGAGCTATAAAGACGTTCTCAAAAATGATAACAACATTGCTATTTCTAATGTTGTGGCAAAGAATCTTTTCGGAAAAACGGATGTCGCAGGCGAAACGATAAAAATTAATACAACAGATTATATTGTTACTGCAGTCTATGAACTGCCGACCGGAAACAGCCAGATGAAGCCTGATTTTGTTTATAAACCTGCTGAGCAAATCAAAAATGATAAAGAAGCTTGGGGAAACTTCAATTATGCCAGCTTTTTTTTACTGAAAAAAGGCGCTGATCCAAGAAGCTTTGAGAAAAAATTCCTGGATATTATTATGCTTCGGGCAAAAATAAACTCTAAAGGTTCCGGAATGACACCTCAGCAGTTTATTGATACTTACGGACCGACAGATACATTGCTAACTCCGCTTGATAAGATAAAACTGCATTCAGAATCTACCTGGTTCGGGAAACCGGATTTCAAATCGTTGATGATTCTGTTTACTTTATCTGTTCTGATTGTAATTTTATCGGCCATTAATTTTATTAACCTTAAAACAGCGCAGGCTTCACAGCGAGCGAAAGAAATTGGGGTTAGAAAAGCGATTGGAAGTACAAAATCCAGTCTGGTTCTGCAGTTTTTGATGGAAACTTTCCTGATTTGTTTTGCATCTTATCTTTTATCATTAGCGCTCACAGAAATTCTTTTGCCAAGTCTTAATAAGTTTTATAATAAGGAAATTGTGATGAACGACTGGCATATTTACTTCTATTCATTGGTGATGGTTGTTTTGGTTACGATAATTTCCGGTCTTATTCCTGCTTTATATTTATCCAATTTCAAAGCCATAGAAACCCTGAAAGGAAACTTTGCAAGAAGCAGAAACGGTGTTTGGCTCAGAAACGGAATTCTGACTTTGCAATTAATCATTTCGTCATTCTTTATCATCGGTGGATTGATTGTCAACCAGCAGGTAAAGCATATGATGAACAAAGATTTAGGTTTCAATGGAAATCAGATTTTTCAGATAAATTTCAATGAATTCAACAACGGGAAACCTTGGCTGAAATATGAAAGACTGAGAACAGAAATGGCTAAAATACCGGGTGTAGAAAGTATTTCTTTTTCAGAAGCGCCTCCGGGAAGCAACAATCAAAGCAGCTCGAATATGGATTATCTGAATACCAGTATTCAGGCTCGCCACGGTTCTATAGACTACAATTATCTTCAGTTTATGAATGTTAAACTTCTGAAAGGACGTTTTCTAAATCCTAAATTATCATCAGATACAATTGACAATGCATTGGTTAATGAAGCATTTTTGAGAAAGTTCGGATGGACCAATGAGCAGGCAATGAAAAGGGAAGTCAGACCGGGATTCGATAACAAGCCTTACCATATCATAGGAATTGTGAAAGATTTCAACATCAGAAGTTTGAAAAGCGAAGTAGAGCCGATGATATTCTTCCACTACAGAGAAACCGAATGGAAACGATACAATGTAAGTAATATTCAATTAAAATTAAAAGCAAACGATATCGACGGAACTGTAAAAAGATTGAAAACCTATTGGCAGAATAATGTAGAACCGGGTTATCCATTCAATTCTTATTTTATTGATAAGCAATTTGCCAAAACTTTTGAAACTTATCAGAAACAGCAGACACTTTTCACCATCCTGAACGCAATGGTTTTGATGGTAGCTTTATTAGGATTATTCGCTTTGTCTTCATTAATGATTGAACAGAAACTGAAAGATGTGGCGATTAGAAAAACACTGGGCGCATCAGACGGAACTTTAATTTTTGGTTTGACGAAACAATTTCTTTGGATTACGTTAATTGCGGTTCTAATAAGTATTCCGATCAGTTATTATCTGATGAACGAATGGCTGAAAGATTTCGCGTACCGAATTGATATGCCGGTTTTCCCATTCATTCTGAGTATGATTTTATTATTGATACTGACTTTTGCAGTCGTAAGTATCAAAGCTTATCAGGCAACGAAAGTGAATTTAGTTAAATATTTGAAATACGAATAAAGATGGAAGCTAGAAGATAGATGCTGGAAGTTTTTCCATATAATAATTAACATCCATCTCCCCTCATCCATCTTCCAACCTAAAAACGAAACTATGCTAAACAACTGGCTCAAAATAGCATTCATCAATTACAAAAAAAACTGGCTTTCCACCATCATTAATTTATTTGGATTAACGATTGGACTGACAGGATTTATGCTCATCCTGATGCATTGGAATGATGAAGAATCCTACGAAAGATGGAATCCAAAAAAGGAAAACATCTACGCTTTCCAAACTCATAACAAAGCAGAAAATACCTACGGAAATAATATTTCTGTTCCAATGGCAGAGCGAGCTATAAAAGTGATTCCGGAGGTTAAGGATTTTGTCTTGTTCAATGGCTCGGGGATGGGTTATAAAATGACTACGAAAGTCAAAACTGTTTATCAGGGTGAAGGAATGTCGGCTTCAGAAAGTTTTTTCAATTTCTTCCCGTTCAGATTGGTCTCCGGAAGCTATAAAGATGCTCTGAAGGGTGATAAAGTAATGGCACTTTCCACAAAAGCAGCCAAAAATCTCTTCGGTAAAACCAATGTTGCAGGAGAAACTGTGAAAATCAATAATAAAAGTTTTGTTGTAACCGCAGTTTATGAATTGCCGGAAGCAAACAGCCAGATAAAACCGGATTTTATCTTCTCGCCGTATGAGCAGATGAAGGGTGATAAAGAACAATGGGGGAATTTCAATTACGGCTGTTTCTTTTTGCTGAAACCCGGAACAGATGTAGAAGCTTTACAACAGAAATTCTACGACAATATCTTTTTGTATAGAGCAAAAATCAGTGCGCAAGGTGCAGGGGTTACACCGCAAAAATATCTGGAATTGTACGGTCCTACAGGAAGTTTGTTTACGCCGATTGACAAGATAAAACTGCACGCCAAAGCCTCTTGGTTTGGAAATGGAGATTTCAAAACGATGATGATTCTGTTTACGCTTTCTGTTTTGATCGTTGTTTTATCAGCCATTAATTTTATTAATCTTAAAACCGCTCAGGCATCTCAGCGTGCTAAAGAAATCGGCGTCAGAAAAGCAATTGGAAGTACCAAATCCAATCTTGTTCTTCAGTTTTTGTTGGAAACTTTTGTGATCTGTTTGGCGTCATATCTTTTGTCTTTGGCTTTAACAGAGCTTCTTTTACCAAGCTTCAACAAGTTTTACAACAAGGAAATCGTGATGAATGACTGGCATATTTACTTCTATTCATTCTTAATGGTTTTGGCGGTTACATTGATTTCGGGATTGATTCCTGCTACTTATTTAGCCAACTTCAAAGCTATTGAAACGTTAAAAGGAAATTTCGCCAGAAGTAAACACGGTATTTGGCTACGAAACGGGATTTTGACATTGCAATTAATCATTTCGTCATTCTTTATCATTGGTGGTTTAATCGTTAACAAGCAGGTGAAATATATGATGGATAAAGACTTGGGCTTCAGCGGGAAGCAGGTTTTCCTGATTAATTTCAGTGAAAATAGCGACAAGCCCTGGCTGAAATATGAGCGCATCAAAAATGAAATGAGAAAAATAGGAGGTGTTGCCGATGTGTCTTATGGAGAAGCGGTTCCGGGAAGCGGGAGATTCAGCAATTCTAATATAGATTATATGGACAAAAGCATCTTTGCGCAGCACGGTTCTATGGATTATAATTACCTCCAGTTTATGGATATAAAGCTTAAAAAGGGACGTTGGCTCAATCCGGATCTTGCTTCCGATACTATTACCAATGTCTTGGTCAATGAAGCTTTTGTGAACAAATTCGGTTGGACGGATGATCAGGCATTTAAGAATGAAGTTCGCCCGGGATTCGATAACAGACCTTACCATATTGTAGGGATTGTAAAGGATTTCAACGTTCTGAATCCCCGAAGAGCTATTGAACCCATTGTATTTTTCCATTACAGAGAAACAGATTGGAAACGATACAATGTCTATAACATCCAGTTGAAAATAAAACCGGACGATATCGATGGAACGGTAAAAAGAATAAAGTCTTATTGGCAGAAAAATGTAGAGCCAGGTTATCCTTTTGATTCTTATTTTATCGATAAAAAATTCGCTGAAAGTTTTGTTAAATATCAGAAACAGCAAACACTTTTCACCATCCTGAACGCAATGGTTTTGATGGTAGCTTTATTAGGCTTATTCGCATTGTCATCATTAATGATCGAGCAGAAGCTGAAAGATGTTGCCATTAGAAAAACTTTAGGCGCATCAGACGGAACTTTAATTTTTGGGTTGACGAAGCAATTCCTTTGGATTACGTTCATTGCAGTTCTAATAAGTATTCCGATCAGTTATTATCTGATGAATGAATGGCTCAAGGATTTCGATTACCGAATTGATATGCCGGTTTTCCCGTTCGTCCTTAGTTTGATTTCTCTATTGATACTGACTTTTGCAGTCGTAAGCATAAAAGCCTACCAAGCTACAAAAGTGAATCTTGTGAAATATCTGAAATATGAATAAAAATTCGTTGATGGTTGTCGGTTGATAGTTGATAGAAACTCTCCCGACAGCCAACAACTGACAACTGACAACTAACAACTGACAACTATGCTGAAAAACTGGCTCAAAATAGCATTCATCAATTACAGAAAAAACTGGCTTTCCACCATCATCAATATTTTGGGATTGGGTGTTGGGTTGTGTGTTTTCCTTTTGATATTTATCCATTGGCAGGATGAGAAGTCCTATGAGCAGCATAATCCTAATAAGGACAAGATCTATTTTATAGAAAATGGAAATGCTTCTTTCGGGATTATGCCTTCTTCCAGTTATCCGGAATTGACAGTATCGAAAGAGAAATTTTCTGAGATAGAAGATTATGCGATTGCCAATTCTTGGAGCCATTACAAGACAAGACTTATTGCAGGGAAGAATTCAGCTTATACTTCATCTTGCCGGGCTTCGGGTTCTTATTTTGATTTTTTTCCATTCGAAAGAATTGCGGGAAGTTTCAAAAATGCCATCAGTGAAGATAATAAAATGGCTCTTTCTGTGGAAACTGCAAAGTCATTATTCGGAGACGAGTATCAGAATTGTATTGGCAAAACGGTTAAAATTGATGATTCCCAGAATAAAGAATATGTGATTACGGCAGTTTATAAAAACCCTGCAGAAAATTCTGTTTTCAAACCTGGTTTTATAATGAAACATCCTGATATTGGAAAACAGAATAATTCGCAATGGACCAATTACAGTTATATAGGTTATTTCAAAATTAAACCAGGGACTGATATTCAAAATTTGGAGAAAAAACTTTCCGACCAGCAGGCTGCTCAGGAAAGGATTTTGTCAGAAAAATGGGGCGAGAAATATGATGAAAAAAATAGTGCGAAAGTTTATTTGACACCGATCAGCAAAATGAAATTGGAGGCCAAAAGTGAAGGTGTGCAGAAAGGTGATAAAAAATCAATTATAATTTTATTGAGTTTATCTGCATTAATTTTGTTGCTGTCGGGAATTAATTTAATCAATTTGAAAACGGCGCAGGCTTCTCAAAGAGCTAAGGAAGTGGGTGTGAGAAAAGTGGTTGGAAGTACAAAATCGAAACTGGTTTTACAGTTCCTATTGGAAACATTTATGATTTGTTTTGTAGCTTATATTGTAGCTTTTGCGATGGTTGAACTCCTGCTTCCCAATTATAACAAATTTCTAAACAAAGCAATCAAACTGGATGACCCGAGTCTATTTATCTACACAGGATTATTATTGATTGTTTTTTCCTTGATTTCAGGTTTGATTCCGGCACTTTACCTTGCTAATTTCAAACCAATCAATACTTTGAAAGGCAATTTCGCCAGAAGCCGACACGGTATTTGGCTAAGAAATTCTATTCTGACTTTGCAGTTGATTATCTCATCATTTTTCATTATTTGTTCCTTGGTTATTCATACTCAGGTCAATTATATGATGAATAAAGATTTGGGATTCAAAGGAGACCAAGTCATTAATATTCAATTCAAAAAAACGGATTGGCAGAATGATTATAATTCAAAAAAATATATTCGACTGAAAAATGAAGTTTCAAAAATAGCAGGTGTTGAAGACATCACAGGTTCTATCAACTCCATAGGTATGGGATTTTCGAATGCTTCCGTTGTAAGAAGTGCATTAGATACACTCAAGTCCGTGGAAAATGTTATCGTAGGTGCAATTGATTATAATTATTTCAAATTCTACAAAATCAAATTTGCTTCCGGGCGAGATATGGATTTACGTTTTGCTTCTGACACGATTTCCGGAGCGATTGCCAATGAAACTTTCATTAAGAAAATGGGCTGGAATCAGAATCAGGCGCTTGGAAAAGAATTGATTACAGGTTGGGAAGAAAAAGGTCACAATTATAAAATCATTGGTGTTGTCAAAGATTTCTATATGACGGGAATGGATAAACCGATTGAACCAATGGTATTTTTCAATTATGATAGAAACTGGGCAAAAAATAATATGGGAAATCTCCAGATAAAAATCTCAGGTAATGATATCAATGGAACCCTTGAACGAATCAAAGAATTCTGGACAACTAAAGCAGAACCTGGTTATCCTTACGATTTCGAATTTGTAGATAAACAATTTGCTAAAACATATGAGAAATTCCAGAAGCAGCAGACCTTGTTCACCACTTTGAACATTGTGGTTCTGGTGATTGCATTATTAGGATTATTCGCTTTATCATCATTATTAATAGAGCAAAAACTGAAAGACGTTGCTATCAAAAAGACTTTAGGTGCAGACGAAAGAACAATTGTTTGGGATCTAACGAAAAGATTTCTATTGATTTGTGTGATAGCGGTTTTAATAAGTATGCCTTTCGGATATTACGCGATGAACGAATGGCTGAAGGATTTCGCTTACCGAATCGATATGCCGGTTTGGCCTTATGTTTTAAGTTTGCTTTTATTATTGATTCTGACATTTATAGTCGTGAGTTTCAAAGCTTACAGAGCAACCAAAATCAACCTTGTTAAATACTTGAAATACGAATAAAATGAAAAAAATAATCATCTTAATATTTACATTAATTATCAATCTATTTTTCGCACAGACCAACAGATTCATTTACGAAATGGAAATGAAACTTAAGGATAAACCAATGAAAATGAATATGGTTTTGGACATTGATAAAGATTATACAAAATTTTACGATTACGATTTTCTAAAAAATGATTCTATCAGCAAGAAAACCGGGGAAAATTGGCAGACCAATACACAATCTGACCAGTTGATTCTGAGAAAAGCTAATTCCAACGAGAACAGAGCTTTTCACGACAATATGTTCGATTATTTTGTAATTGACTCCAAAGACGAAATGAATTGGAAAATCGAAAAAGAAACCAAAAAAAGTGCTGAATATTCATTACAAAAAGCAACCACGGATTTCGGTGGAAGAAAATGGACTGCTTGGTTTTGTTCAGCCATTCCTTTTCACGAAGGACCTTACAAATTCAGAGGTTTGCCAGGATTGATTTTCGAACTGCAGGATGATAAAGGTGATTACAATTACACATTGTCAAAAAGCATCAATCTTCCCGAGACTTTTGTAACCACTAATTTTCTGGAAACCCATTATGGGAATCAGCCTGTTAAAGTGACTTTGAAACAATTCCAAAAAGTAAAGCTCGATTATTACAGTGACCCGGTTGCCGAGATGAGAAATAATCTGAAAACTGGCGGAACGGTGATTATTGGAGGAGAGAAAATCACAAGTCAGGAACAGCTTGACCAGAAAAGGAAATTCATTCAGGAGAGCATCAAAAATTATTATAATCCGATAGAATTGGACAAAACGATTCCATATCCCAAAAATTAAAATTGTCAACGACAAACTATTATGAAAAAATTACTCTTCATATTATTAATCAATCTTCTTCCCGCTCAGCAGAGTTGGACACTCCAACAATGTCTGGATTATGCTTCAGCCAATCATCCATTGGTAAAACAATCTGCGGTTAATATTCAGAAAAATGAAAGACAGATTTCTGCTGCAAAAGGAATGTTGTTGCCGTCTGTTGATGCTGGAGTCAATCACAATTATAATTTCGGAAACGGAATCAATCAGCAGAATAACCAGCGTGAAGCGATTAATACGCAAACGGATAATCTCTATGCACAGGCTAATTGGGAACTGTTGAACTGGCGGAATTACCTCAATATTTCTTTGTCCAAAATCAACAAGGAAAGTTCGACTTTCAAAATGAAACAGGCTCAGAATGAAGTTAGACTGAATGTCATTCAGATGTTTTTCACTTATCAGAACAGCAAAAGCTGGCTCGAGGTTTTAGAAACACAGCTTTCCGGAATCGAAGACCAGATTAAAAGGACCGAGAAAGAAGTCGAAATCGGGAACCGCCCGAAAAGTGACATTTACGATATCAAAGCCAACCTTGGAACAATGCAGGAACAATGGGTTTCTGCGAAAAATCAGAGAGACCTTTCTAAAATTAATTTATTAAATTCTTTGGCGATTACAAAAGATACGCTGGATTTTACAATAGCCGAAGAAAATCTGGCAAGTTCAAATTTTAACGATGCTAATTTCATCCAAAATCTTCTGGAAAAAAATCCGGCTTATCAAACGACTCTCGCAGAAATCAAAGCCCAGCAGAAAAGTGTAGAGGTTGCAAAATCCGGCTATTTGCCAACCTTGAACGGCTCTTACATCTGGTCAAGTTTTTATAACAAAGTCTTGGGACAGCCAGCTCCGTCCAATTTTTCAGACCAAATCAAAACCAACAAAAACCAGCAATTAAGTTTCGGACTCAATATTCCGATTTTCAACAAACTGCAGGTTAAAAACAATGTCGAGATTGCCAAACTGAATGTCATCAATTCCAATTATGATAAAGATATTGTCATTAATGATTTGACAAAAAGCATCAATTCCATCAAAGCCCAATTCCTGAATGCTCAGGAAAAATACAATCTTTTGGAAGCCAATTTCGAAAACCAAAAATTATCATTCCAGAAATCCGAAGAAAAATACAAAGAAGGATTAATGGATGCCTACACATTTTTCGTAGTAAGGAACAACTGGCTTCAGGCGAATTATAACTTGATTAACAGCAAAAATGACGTTGTCCAGCAGACAGAACTGCTTAAAGTTTTTGAAACTGGCTTATAACATTTAGATTCACAATGTCAGTCTGAGTATTTCGACTACGCTCAATATAAACTACGTCGAAGACTTTCATCAAAAAATTCTTATTATTATTATTTTCTTATGAATCCTTCCAAAGACTCACACTTTGGAGGGATTTTTTATTGAAAATTATTTGACTTTGTGGAACCAATTCGTTAGGTTTGGGCGCCTTTATCCGCCTTCCGCTCCCAATCTTTTCACTCCACTACGTTGCGTAAAAAGGATTTCCGCTCAAGTCGGGGCGCAAATTCAGCATAAAACAATATTAGTCATAGTACATAATGTTTGGCATTCCGTAGGAAACCTAACAAAGCCGTTCGACGGAGTCAATTTCAGCAGTCTAGATTCCTACGGAATGAAGAACTGGATGTTTTTAATTTTATTTCTTTGATGAGCGAAGCATCTTGCGACCCCTAAAAATATTTTCAATAATAATAAAAAAATCTTTGCACTCTTTGCGTTCAAAAATAAAAATTAATTCCAATTTTAATATAAGCGAAGTGCCTATGTGAACCCTAAAATGTTTTCAATCAATTAATAAAATCTTTATGAACTTTGTGTTCAAAATCCCTCGCTTTTTAAATTTAAAAATCGCATTTTTGCAAACCTTCTCAAGCATAATCAATGAAACGTCTTGACGTTCCATCTGGCTTTAACAACAATAAAAATTAAGATGAAACTTTGTATTGCCGAAAAACCAAGCGTTGCGCGTGATATAGCCAAAGTTTTGGGCGCTACAACTCCCAAAAGCGGTTATATGGAGGGAAACGGCTATTGCGTTACCTGGACTTTCGGTCATCTTTGTACTTTGAAAGAACCGCACGATTACGCTGAGCATTACAAATCCTGGGATTTGATTTTTTTGCCTATAATTCCCAAAAACTTTGGAATAAAATTAATTCCCAATAATGGTGTTGAGAAACAATTTCAAACCATAGAAAAACTGGTTCAGGAATGTGATGAGGTCATTAACTGTGGGGATGCCGGGCAAGAAGGAGAATTGATTCAGCGTTGGGTTTTGCAGAAAGCGAAATGTGACAAACCAATGAAGCGGTTATGGATTTCTTCTTTGACAGAAGATGCCATAAAAGAAGGCTTTGAAAATCTGAAACCGGCTGATGACTACAAAAATCTTTATTTGGCAGGTAATGCCAGAGCTATTGGCGATTGGCTTTTGGGAATCAATGCAACACGATTATTCACGAAAAGATTTGGTGGCAATAAAGGTGTTTTGTCGATTGGACGAGTTCAGACACCAACTTTGGCGATGCTTGTTCAACGTCAAAAAGAGATTGACGCTTTTACGCAGGAAGAATATTGGGAACTCAAAACCAAATACCGGGATGTGCTTTTCAGTGCGTCAATTGACCGATTGAAATCGTTGGAAAAAGCAGAACGAGGCCTGGAATATCTTAAACAGAATCAATTTGAGATTGTCTCTTTTGAAATCAAAGAAGGAAAAGAAAAAAATCCGAGATTATTCGATTTGACGGGGCTTCAGGTTGAAGCGAATAAAAAATACGGTTTCTCTGCAGAACAGACTTTGAATTACATTCAAAGTCTTTATGAGAAAAAATACACCACTTACCCAAGAGTTGACACCACTTATTTATCTGAAAATCTTTATCCGAAAATTGACGGGATTCTAAGAAGTATGACTATTTATTCGGAGTTTACAGCGCCGTTGCTGGCTCAGCCTATTCCGAAAACAAAAGCAGTTTTTGATGATACGAAAGTGACCGACCACCACGCCATTATTCCGACAGAAATTCCGCCTTCGTCCAATCTTAGTAGAGAAGAGAAGCTGGTTTATGATTTGGTAGCGAGACGCTTCATCGCTGTTTTTTATCCTGAATGTAAAATTTCAAATACTTTAGTAGAAGGTCAGGTTGGAACGATTCCTTTCAAAGCTTCTGGAAAACAAATTTTGGAACCGGGCTGGAGAATCATTTATGCCAAAGACAAAAAAGAAGAAAAGGACGAAAAAGATAAAGACGAGGAACAAACAATTCCCGAGTTCACTGCTGGTGAAAAAGGAGACCACGAGCCATTGATTCATCAGGGAAAAACTTCGCCCCCAAAACCTTACACAGAAGCAACTTTGCTAAGAGCAATGGAAACGGCTGGGAAACAGGTTGAAGATGAAGAATTGCGTGAAATGCTCAAGAATAACGGCATCGGAAGACCGTCAACACGAGCAAATATCATCGAGACACTTTTCAAAAGAAAATACATCGAGAAGAAACGTAAAAATCTCATTGCCACCCAAACTGGAATCGAATTAATCGACACGATAGAAGACGAGCTTCTCAAAAGTCCGGAACTTACGGGAGAATGGGAATCAAAACTGAGAAAAATCGAAAAAGGGGAGTATGAGGCCAATCAGTTCAAAGAAGAATTGATAGAAATGGTAACGGATTTGACGGATAAAGTTGTCAATGGGAAATCTAAAGTTATCGCATTTCACGAGGAGAAAAAAGTAACTCCAAAAGAAAAAAGGCCAAGAGCAAAAACCGAGATTGTCTGGGAAGAAACACAATGCCCAAAGTGTAAATCTAACAATCTGATGAAAGGCAAAACCGCCGTTGGCTGTTCCGATTATAAAGGTTGTGGTTTCAAAGTTCCATTCGAAATATTGGGGAAAAAATTATCAGAAAAACAACTTCAGGATTTGATTCTGAAAAACAAAACTTCCAAACTGAAAGGCTTTACAGGTGAACAGGAAGAAGGTGTTCTAATCATAAACGAAGATTTTTCAATTAGTATAAAATAAAAACCCTTTCAGATTTTTAATATCCAAAAGGGTTTTATAATATTTTTATCTCGCCGATTTTACAGATTAGGCTGATGAATCTGCAAAATTTGCCAAATCTGCGAGGGCTAAAAGACTACTTCACAACAATTGCCTTTTTCAAACCACTATCGATTTTATAGTCAGTCGAGTTATTGATTTTCACATTTTCGAAAACAATATTCTGAGCGTTCTTACCAACAATTCCTTTCTTACTCATGATATTCAAGTTTTTAAAAAAAAGATTCTCAATCAGTTTTTCAGGAAGTCCATTAAAGCTAAACGCAGTTTCAGACGAAGAACAATTCACATTACTCACATAAAAATCGTGGAAATAAGGCACTTTTTCGCCCGTATGTTGTGCTGCTTCACTTTCTTTGGTGCTTCCAACAGGTGCGTCTGCATAGAATGTATCAAACAAAACTGCTTCTTTGATAATGTTTTTCATTTCAATATTATCGATGAAAATTTGGCTCACATCGCCGCCTCTTCCCGAGTTACTTTTCACACGAATTCCGATGTCGGTTCCATCGAAAGTACAGTTCGTAACGTAGATATTTTTCATTCCGCCATCGGTGTTACTTCCAATGACAAAACCGCCGTGACCTTCATTCACAGTACATTCTGCGATGATGACGTTTTGTAAAAGTGCTTCTCCATTTTTCGGGGTTCCGCTCGATTTCATACAGATTCCGTCGTCGCCTGCACTCACTTTGGTGTTGTAGATAATCACGTTTTTTGAAGCGCTGATATCAATTCCGTCACCATTTTGAGCCCATTTTGGATTATAAACCGTTGTATTTCTAATCACAAGATTCGTAATTTGTTTTGGATTAATCACAAACTTTGGCGAGTTTCTGAATGTTGGTCCGTCAATCAAAAGATTCGTCACTTTTGATAAAGTGAACATCATTGGTCTCAAGAAATGATGAAGTTGCTCGTACATATCAATCGTTGCATTCGGCATTTTGGTAATCACTTTGGCCAGTTCTTCCCCACGTTTTGCCGCTTCGCTTGGATACCAGATTTTCCCGTCATCACTCAACACGCTCCCAGATTTTGCAACCAACTCCTGCCATTGTCCTGCTGTAGTTTTAAATTTTTTCACAGGTCGCCACGCTTCTCCGGCTCCATCGAAAATTCCTTTTCCTGTAAACGAAACGTCTTTCAGATTATTTCCCCAAATCGGTGGTGTCACTTCAAATTTCCCTGACGAAGTTTCTCTCATAGGAAATTGCTTAATATCGCTGCTGAACTGCACAATCGCACCTTCTTCTACGTGAAAATCGATTTTACTTTTTAATTCGATGGGACCTGTTAACCAAGTTCCGGCAGGAACAACTAATCTTCCACCACCATTTTGAGCAATCGCAGAAATCGCTTTTTCAAAAGCTTTTGTGTTTAATGTTTTTCCATCGGCAACACCTCCAAAATCCTTAAAGTTATAATCCTTTTGAGGAATTGTCGGCAAAACCATTTCTCCAAATTTGAAAGGCGCTTTTTCAATGTAATAATTAATGTCGTTTTTCTGTGCAGAAATTATTGCTGCAAAAGAAAATGCAAGACCTATTAAAAGTTTTTTCATTGTTTATCTATGTAATTTATTCTATTCTAAATTTTTGTTTAGGCATCTTATCCCCCTGCAGTTTATCCTGAGCTTGTCGAAGGGCTTCCAATCTTTTCTCCACTTCTTTGCGTAAAAAGGATTTTCGCTCAAGTCGAACTGTGAGTAATTCTACGTTCTTGGATTGTATTTAATATTTTAAATAATATACTTTACAATTTCGAATGTTGGTAAAATTAAATAAAATATTCACTTGCGCAATCGATTGCGCAAAATAAAAACAACGACTCTCCAAAAGCATTATTAACACTCGAAAAACAGAAAACAGTGATACGCTTTTTTCCAGATAATTCTTAATATATGATTCAAATTTCTTTAATTTGCAATGCTAAAAATAATTTCAACAATGATTATTCAACCTAGAACAAGAGGATTTATATGTTTGACGGCACATCCAGACGGAGCGCATCAAAGCATTAAAAATCAAATAGAATATGTAAAGTCCAAAGGCGAAATCAAAAACGGACCAAAAAAAGTATTGGTAATCGGAGCTTCTACGGGATTCGGGATTGCTTCAAGAATTACTGCAGCTTTCGGTTCTAATGCTGCTACAGTTGGTGTTTTCTTTGAAAAACCAGCATCTGAAGGGAAAATGGGAACAGCGGGTTGGTACAATTCTGCAGCTTTCGAAAAAGAAGCGCACGAAGCTGGACTTTATGCAAAAAGTATCAACGGCGATGCGTTTTCTGACGAAGTGAAAAAAGAAACAATTGAGTTGATTAAAAAAGACCTTGGTCAGGTTGATTTGGTGGTTTATAGTTTGGCTTCTCCAAGAAGAACGCATCCAAAAACAGGTGTTGCTTATGCATCAGTTTTAAAGCCGATTGGCAAGCCCTTTACCAATAAAACGGTTGATTTTCATACAGGTGTAGTTTCTGACATCACCATTAATCCGGTTGAAAACGACGAAGATATTTCCAACACAGTTGCTGTAATGGGTGGTGAAGACTGGAAATTCTGGATAGAAGATTTGAAGGCGGCAGGTGTATTGGCAGAAGGCGTTCAAACCGTTGCTTATTCTTACATTGGTCCTGAACTGACTTTCCCAATCTACAGAAACGGAACAATCGGACAAGCGAAAAATGACTTGGAAGCGACTGTAACAGTTTTGAATGATTTATTAAAAGACCTCAACGGAAAATCTTATGTTTCTGTGAACAAAGCTTTGGTAACGCAATCTAGTTCAGCGATTCCTGTAGTTCCATTGTATATTTCTTTGCTTTATAAAGTGATGAAAGCAAAAGGAACGCACGAAGGAACAATTGAACAAATCCAAAGATTGTTTGCTGACAGATTATATACTGAAAACGGAAATGTTGAATTAGACTCAGCAGGAAGAATCAGAATTGATGATCTGGAAATGGCGGAAGATGTTCAGGCGGAAGTAGCGAAACTTTGGGAACAAACTTCAACTGAAAACCTTTCCGAAATCAGTGATATCGAAGGTTACAGAAAAGAATTCTTCAATCTTTTTGGTTTCCAGTTTGACGAAATCGATTATGAGAAAGATGCAAATGAGAACGTGCAAGTTCCAAGTATTGAAGCTTAAGAATAGAAATTAGAGTTTAGATATTAGAATTTTAGACTTTAATTAAAATGATAAAATAGAAACGGCTACTTTTTCAGTAGCCGTTTTTTTATTGTTGAGATTGAGATTTTATCTCTTTTTGTTTAACATCGTATTCGTGCAGAAGGTTGTGTTGTGGAGTCTGCTCTATGGCGTGCATTATTTTGTCCAGAATTTGTGTCGCCGACTCATTATCGTAATCGATATCCAAAGCAGGTTTGAACTCCATTGTAGGTTTAACACCAGTTACTTTGATTTTCAATCCTTTCTTATCAAAAGCTCTTCGGAATCCATCAATTTTAATTGGAATTACTGTTGGTCTTTGGTTTTTAATCAGCTTTGCCGTTCCTTTTCTACCTTGTGCATAAGCAGAAGTTGTACCTTGAGGAAAAGTAATAACCCAGCCGTTATCCAAAGCTTTCATAATGTTTTCAACTTCGGTAAGGTCAACCATTCGGTTTACGTTTTGACCTTCTGCTCTCCACGTTCTTTTTACTGTAACTGCACCGGCGATTTTAAAAATTCTCGCCAAAATTCCTTTATTCATTGTTTCTTCTGCGGCCACATAATAGAAATCTACTTTTGGGTTCAGAAGGTAAACAGGATTTTTTATTGTGTTGTGATAACCGTTATTCACAGCGCAAAATGCGTGATACATCGCCGCAACATCCGCAAAATAAGTCTGATGATTGGAAACGAAAAGAACATTGCTGTCTGGCAAATCAGAAAGATTTTCAGTTCCGGTAATCTTCAATTTATTAAAACCATTGAATCTCCTGTAGGAAACAATTCCCAGAATGAAAATAATTATTCTTTTCAGAATATAAATATTTCCAAAAGAATCGGTAAAAATATTTTTTTTTGCCATTGCTTTTTTAATTAGATTTTAAAACTAAAAATCTTTATTAATTTAATAAATTGATTAACCAATTTTCATTCCCAAACTGCGGGAATATTTGCAAAATTAAACATTTTTTAACAAGTTGCTGAACTCGCTCAAAATCATTGATGTAGCTCCCCAAATGATGTAACCATTGAAATCGATTACGGGAACTTCATAACCTTTCGTAGAAGGTAAAGCCATTATCTTTGGCTGGTCGGGAAGACTTAATAAAGATGAAATAGGGAATTCAATCAATTCTACAGCTTCTGTTTCCTGTAAAACGAATTCAGGATTTTTCTTCGTGTAAGACACAAAAGAATGAACATAAAAATTACTTGGCGGAATATAAATCGGAGACATCTCACGAATGATTCTTACATAATGTTCATCAATTCCTAATTCCTCAGAAGTCTCGCGTTTAGCTGTATAAGCAAAATCTGGGTCTTCTTTTTCTCTTTTTCCACCAGGCAATGAGATTTGTCCGCTGTGCCTGTCGTTTTCATTCACGCTTCTTACAATCAGAGGGAAATGCCATTCATTGTTTTTAAGATAAAGTAGAATATTAACAGCTGCAAACTTTGGATTTTTAGTCAGAATATCTTCGTAACTGAAAACAGGACGATAGGGCGGAGAATAAATTTTGTGGGCATTTTCACCCAACAATTCCGCTGCTTTGATATCTCTGAGTAAATCTTTTCCAAAAATCTGCATATCTCAAAGATAAGAAAAGTTAAAGAATTTCTTATCGCCGTTCAATATAAAAAAAGTCGCAAAGACTAACTTTACGACTTTAGAATATTATAATTTATGAATGTTTGATATATAGTTACAAATTAATCCCACGTCCAGCGTAAAAATCTAAAACTTTGATACTGAACAGATAATTGTATTTTGCCTGTGCTACAGAACCTTGTGCATTTGCATAATTGTTTCTGGCAATTGTTACGTCGTAGATTGTAGAGCGTCCGGCTTCATAACTTTTCTCAGCAAAATCCAAAGCTAACCTAGTGCTTTTTTCAGCTTCGATAGCAGCAAGATAGATTTCATAATTAGAATCTGCATTAAACTGCGCCTGCTGAATATCCTGCTTCAACTGGAATTTCTGTTGCTCCAGATTATTTTTCGCAACCACTTCATTGATTTTGGTTTGCTCAACCTGAAGTTTTGTAATTCCTTTATTGAAAATAGGGATATTAGCTGATAAGCTCAACTGTTGTCCAAAATTATCTTTGTATTGTTGTGTGAAATTTCTTTCGGTTATGGCGACAGGATTTCCTGCTGCATCTACACTGTAGCCAATTGTATTTTTATTCAAAAGATTATTATAAAAACTTCCAATCCCGGCAGTAGCAGATATTGTAGGATAAAAATTAGTTTTCGCAACTTCAGTTTGTGCTTCAGCTGCTTTGATTCTAATTTCCGCTGCTTTTACAATGGGTTGAGAAGTGTAAGCAATATTCAGGACTTCTTCTACAGATTCTGTTTGTGGTGCCAATTCATCCGGAACTGGAATGTCTACCACATCAAATGTTTTGTAATCTTGTAATTGAAGAAGCTGAGCCATTGCAAACAATGCTTTATCTACATTAATTTGAGCTGTTTTTACATTCTGTTTCTCTCTCGCCAAAGACGCCGTTGCTTCTGCTAAAACCGTCTGAGCTGTAGTTCCAACATCTGTTGTGATTTTCGCTCGGTCGTATAATCTTTGTGCATTTTCCATTGCACTTTCTGAGATTTTTTTGATTTCTCTATTCAGCATCACATTCAGATATTGCTGAGCAATTTGAAGTGAAATATTATTTGTGATGGTTTCGATATCCTGTAAACTAGCATCCACATCGAAGCTGGTTTTCTTGATAGTTTTTTCTAATCTTCCGTTATTATAAACCAAAATATTAGCTCCTAAATTGGCACCGTTATAATAACTGTCATTTCTGATACTGCTGGTTCCTACTAAGGATTGCCCAAAATTGGCATTGTTATTAATGGTGCCGGAAACCGAAGGCAAATACTCCTTTTTTGCCATTTCCAGATTTTTTGTCTGCACATCCTTGTTGTAAGCCTGCGCTTGGATTTGCAAATTGTTTTTAATTGCATAATCCACACATTCCTGAATTGTCCATTTTTTCTGAGAAAATCCCAAAACTCCTATTGACAAAAGCGAAATACAAAAAACTTTTTTAAGCATAAAAGAAAAATTATACCCAATAAGACTCCGGAATTATAAAAATGTTACGCCAGTAATTAAAATTTTTTCAAAATCTGATTAAATACAAAAATCACAAAATATTTTTTCGTGTTCTGTAACATTTGTATTCTCCGGTTTACTTATAATGTAAAATCCAGACAATGTCTCATCCCATTCTGAAAATAGAAGATATTAACAAATCTTACGATACAGGCAAGAGCAAACTTCACGTGCTGAAAGGTATTAATCTTAATATCAACCAAGGCGAGTTTGTTTCTATTATGGGAAGTTCAGGTTCCGGAAAATCGACTTTGCTGAATATCATCGGGATTTTGGATGAAGCTGATAATGGGATTTATGAACTTGATGGATTTCCGATTAAACATCTCACAGAAGTAAAAGCTGCTGAATACAGAAGCCGTTTCATTGGATTTATTTTTCAATCATTTAATTTGATTAATTATAAAACGGCGTTGGAAAACGTAGCACTTCCATTATATTATCAAAACGTTTCCAGAAAGGAAAGAACAAAAAAAGCCTTAGAGTATCTGGAAAAAGTAGGATTGAAAGAGTGGGCAGAACACCTTCCAAGTGAACTATCCGGCGGACAGAAACAAAGAGTTGCTATTGCAAGAGCGTTAATCTCTGAACCAAAATTAATCCTTGCCGATGAACCTACCGGAGCTTTGGATTCCAAAACAACTCACGATATTATGAAGCTGCTTCAGGAAATTAACAACGAGGGAAAAACAATTGTTGTTGTAACGCACGAGAACGATGTTGCGGCACAAACCAAAAGAAACGTTGTCCTGAAAGATGGCAGAATAGAAAGCGATGAGTATATCCAACAAATTGTTTTATAAAGCTGGATGATGGAAGTTAATGAATTGAAAACAGAGAAATTAAAAAATAAATACTGCGAAAAGCTGGAAGCTTCCAAACTTCCAACTTCGAGCTTCCAACCTGAAAATTATGTTTGATTTAGACCGCTGGCAAGAGATATTTAGTTCCATTCGCAGTAATGTATTGCGGACGGTACTTTCTGGTTTTACGGTGGCGTTGGGACTTTTCATTTTCATTGTTTTATTTGGGATTGGAAACGGACTTAATAATTCCTTTGCGAAGGCGTTTACAAGAGATGCAACCAATCTGATAATGGTTTGGGGCGGAAAGACAACTATTCCTTACGCTGGTTTGCAATCGGATAGGACCATTACATTTAATAATGATGATTTTGATGCAATTGTAAAGGAGAGCAAAGGAAAATTAGAGTACGCTTCACCAAGATATACGACGAATCTTACTGTGAAATATGGTAAGGAAAGTGGCAGTTATCAAATCAACGGTGTTTTGGGAGATGAAAAATTTCTTGAAAACAGAACGATGATAGACGGTCGTTACATCAATGAGCGAGATAACGAACTGAAACAAAATGTAGCATCCATTGGAAGAATGGCTTGGCGGGATTTGATTCGTGATGGTAATCCGATTGGGAAAGATTTGGAAATCAATGGAACGATGTTCAAAGTCGTTGGGGTTTTCTCTGACCCAGGTGGTGATTGGGATGAACGCCATATTTCTATTCCGCTTTCCACACTACAACAGATGAAGAAAAGTTCGGACACCATCAGTACTGTGATGTTGGCTTATAACCCGGATATGACGCCGGATGAAGGTATAAAATATGGAGACCAACTTGAGAAAAACATTAAAGCAAGACAAAATATTTCTCCAGAAGACCAACAAGGAATCAGAGTTAGTAATAATGCTAAAAATACACAGGATTCTTTTGCTTTCTTGTTTGTGATTACTGCTGTTGTTGGATTTATCGGGCTTGGAACTTTGCTGGCGGGAATCATTGGAATCAGTAATATCATGGTTTACATCATCAAGGAAAGAACCAAAGAGATAGGCGTAAGAAAAGCAATTGGCGCAAAACCAGCCGGAATTGTGGCTTTGATTTTACAGGAAAGTATTGTAATTACTGTGATTTCCGGATTTGTTGGAGTAGGATTAGGTGTTCTGGCTTTGAAATTAATTGGTAATAATCTGGAAGATTTCTTTATCACAGAACCATCCGTAGGTTGGGGATTAATTGCTGCAGCATTTTTCTGTTTGGTACTTTCTGGTGCAATTGCAGGATTTGTTCCAGCTTACAAAGCATCGAAAATCAAACCGATTGAGGCTCTGAGAACAGATTAAGTTATAGAGTGGGAGAGTTTTAGAGAATTTGAGAATATTGTAATAAAAGCATTTATCAATCATCATTAATCATTTATAAACAAAAACGTGAATATACTTTTCAAAAGAGATACCTGGCAGGAGATTTATTATTCCCTTCGGAATAATAAGCTCAGAACGTTTCTTACGATGATAGGCGTGGGCTGGGGTATGTTTTTGTATGTTAGTTTGTTAGGTGCTGCAAAAGGGATGGAAAATGGTTTTAACAAATTGTTTTCCGGGCTTGCAACCAACTCGATATTCCTTTGGCCACAAAATACCAATATCCCTTACGAAGGTTTTGCGAAAGGCAGAAAAATGGACCTTCATCTGAAAGATATAGAATATATCACGAAGAAAATTCCAGAAATCGATTATATTTCGCCTCAAAGTGTGCGAGGTAATTTTGGGACGCCAGGCGAGCAGATTTCCAGAAATGGAAAGAAAAACACCTATATGATAACGGGCGATTTTCCTGTTGGTAATCAGATTTCCAAGAAAAAATTATTATTCGGACGATATATTAATGATGCAGATATTCAGTCTAAAAAGAATGTGATTGTCATAGGAGAGGATATTTATAAAAATCTTTTTGATGCGAAGAAAAATGAAGACCCTATTGGGAAATCAGTCAATCTGAAAGGTATATTTTTCAATGTCATTGGTGTTTTCAGAGTTCCAAGAGGTGGTGGGATGGAGAATGACCAATCAGCTTATATTCCGTTTTCCACTTATTCCGGGATGTATAACGAGGGTGATAAAGTTGGATTTTTCGCTATCGTTGGAAAGCCAAATGCCGAAGCTGCAATTGTGGAAACTAAAGTGAAAGACGAATTGAAAAAAATCAATCACGTTTCGCCTGAAGATACTAATGCATTCGGAAGCTTTAACCTGGCAAAAGAATTTAAAAAAGTAACAGGATTTTTGACCGGAATGCAGTTGTTGACAATAGTTGTAGGAACATTAACGATTTTGGCAGGTGTCATTGCGATTTCAAATATCCTATTAATTACAGTAAAAGAAAGAACCAAAGAAATAGGAATCAGAAGAGCTTTGGGAGCAAAACCGGCTGAAGTTCGAAATCAGATTTTGCTGGAAAGTGTTGTGATTACTTTATCATCAGGATTATTAGGATTTTTATCTGGGATTTTTCTTCTCATTATTCTGAATGTTGCAACAATGAACAATGATGCTTTCCCATTCAGTAATCCGACTGTGGATTACGGAAATGTATTTTCGGCAATGGGAATTATGATTTTCCTCGGATTGGTTATCGGATTGATTCCTGCACAAAGAGCGGTTAAAATCAAACCAATTGAAGCCTTAAGAACAGAATAAAAAACTAACAGTTAATCATTTATAATTAAACTATATTTCTACATAATGGAAAAGGAAAAAAAGAAATTTACATTCAAGAAAGCGATTTCCATATTTTTGGGATTACTATTCGCGGTCGCTTTGGTTGGCGGAATCGGTTATCTTATTAAATCCAATTCGGCTGAGAACGAAGTGTTCCTGACCAGAAAACCAAGCATCAAAAATTTGGATGATAAGGTAATGGCAACCGGGAAAATAGAACCTCGCGAAGAAATCGAAATCAAACCAAACATTGCCGGAATTATCCAAAGCATCAATGTGGATGAAGGTGACAAGGTGGAAGCTGGACAATTGATAGCAACCATCAGAATTGTACCTAATATTACGGATGTTAACAATGCAACGATGCAAATCAATAATTCTCAAATCCAGTTGACGAATGCAAAAATCAATGTTGAGAATCAACAAAAGCAATATGAGATGCAGGCGAAATTGTACAAACAGGGTGTGATTTCTAAACAAGAATATATTACAGCTCAGCAACAATTGGAAACGACTGTTCAGCAACAAAAATTAGCTGTGCAACAGTTGAACGCTGCTCAAAAACAATTGCAAATTGTGAGAACTGGAGCAACGCCGGAATTGCAAAGTATGGCGACTACTCAAATCCGTGCAAAAGCGGCTGGAACAGTTTTAGAAATCCCTGTAAAAGTCGGAAGTCAGGTAATTGAAGCCAACTCGTTTAATGCCGGGACAACAATCTGTTCTATTGCAGACCTTAATTCATTGATTTTTAAAGGTGATATCGATGAAGCTCAGGCTGGAAAACTGAAGCAAGGAATGGATATGAGTGTGGTAATCGGTGCGCTTCAAAACAAATCTTTCCCAGGAAAATTAACCCTGATTGCTCCAAAAGGAACCGAGGAAAGTGGAACGATAAAATTTGCTGTAGAAGGTGATGTTTTCAATAAAACCGGAGAATATATTAGAGCGGGATTTAGTGCCAACGGAGAAATTTTGTTGAGTTCTAAGAAAAATGCATTACTTTTGGATGAGTCACTGATCCAATATGAAAAGGGTAATAACAAATCTTTTGTAGAAGTAAAACAACCGAATGGTGGCTTCAAGAAAGTATATGTTAAGTTAGGTTCAAGTGACGGAATCAATGTTCAAATCCTTTCTGGAATTGATAAAAATGCAGAAGTAAAAGTCTGGAACCCATCTGATAAAGACAAGGAAGAACTGAAAGATAAAAAGAAATAATAGACCTTTAATTATAATTGTTAAAAGAATCCGTCTCGTTTTTATAGCGAGACGGATTTTTTATTTTAAAACATTTTGCCGTAGAAAGATGTGATGTCAAAGTAGTATCGAACTTCAGTTCCATCAGCTTTTTTGAGAGAAAGAATGTCATACATTTTTCCTTTGTTTTCTGAAAGAGACTGGCTTTGCATTGTACAGTCCGAACAATTTTCTCTTATATATTTGTATTCGTCGGGCACGCTTTTTACTTTGATGGCTTTTTCAAAGGATGAACCGTCTTTTACAGATTTACTTTTGTTATTAAAATCTTTGCGGGTGTCTATGAATTCATAAGGATTTTGATTCATATCTACACTGATCTTATCGGACTTGAATTTTATATGATTTTTGTCGATGACTTGGTAGGTGTAAGTATCTGTCATTCCAGATTCTGTGTGCGCTTCGAAAAATTTTCCGTCTTGGATCCACCAATTTCCGGTCTCAACACTTTTTTGACTTTCCCCATCTTTACAGAATGTAAAATCTAAGACAAAAGTGCCATCATTGTTTCTTGTCATAATCCATTCTTTTGCCATTCCTTCGATCTGTTCATCTTTTTCTGAGCCTGCCCATTCGCCGGATAAACGTTTGTCGATTTGTTTTCCGTTGGATAAAGTTGTCATTGAACTTCCACAAGAAATTAAAAAGAGGCTGGAAATAGCAACAGCCATACAGTTGATTATTAGTTTCATTTTTTTTTTTTTTTTTAAATAAATTATTATTTAAATATTATTCAAAAAAAATACTGCAATTGTTTTGCAGTATTTATATTTCTATTGTTTTAGGATTACATTGGTGGCATATCGTCACCTCCATTGCTATTAGAATTGATGTCTTTTTTACGTTTTGGTTGCTCAATCTTTTCTCCTTGTTTGAAACGGTAAGTCAAAGATAAAGAAAACTGTCTAGGATTCCATTGCATATACATATCTCGTGTATAGTTCGGTCCATAGTTCGTAGTTTCTCTTGCTCTTGTATTGAAAATATCTTGAATATTAAAAGCTAAAGTACCGTTACCTTTCCAAATTGTTTTTGTTGCACCGAGATTGAAGAAATAAATTGATTTTTGATTTTGACTGGCATTCTTTTGTCCTCCTCTAAAATTAGATTGAATTTGAATACTAAAGGTTTTGTCGAATCTAAAAGTATTAGCTAATCTTGCTCTGGAAGAAAAACCATCACCATTATAAGATTGGACTAAAACATTATTGATATAAAGATCACCTCTTGTTTTATAACCAAATAAATCAATATTTCCCATTATTTTCCACCACGAGAACGGATCATAAGTTCCATTAAAATCTAAACCGTAACGATCTTCGCTTCCAACATTATTAGGTCCAAGTGTGAAGGCTCCCGGATCTGTAATGTCCTGTATGATGGCAAATTGAATATTGTCCTTTTCTTTTCTATAGTATAAAGTTGGATTGATTGTTACTTTACTTTTCGACAAATTATATCCAAGTTCAAATGAATCAATATACGAAGGATTCAAATCTGGATTTCCTTGAAAAACGTTTCTTACATCATTAGGAGAAGAAATAGGAATCAAGAAAAATGATCTTGGTCGATCAATTCTTCTAGAATAATTTAACAAGATTTGATTGTTTTTTGCAAAATCATAGCTTAGGAACACACTTGGGAAAAGATTGTTGTAATTCTTCTTTTTATCTGTAGTCTGTCCAGTATCTACATCTGGTTGCAAAAGATTTCTTGTGGGATAATTAAAATTAACATTCGTAAGTTCATCTCTCAAACCTACTTGATAAGAAAGTGCGCCTATTTTACTCTTGAACTGGAGGTAAAATGCATTGAACGTTTCTGTGTAATTTGCAGGCCCAGTAAATCTACCTAGAATAGTAGGATTTGTTTCATCAGCAAGTAATCTTTGTGTGAAGAAATCATAATCATTGTTGTTATGATCTAGTCTATATCCAGCATTGAACAACGAGTTTTCTCCAATTGGTAACTCATAGTCTACTTTAGCAATTACAGATTTGTTTTCTGTCTTGGTTTTAGATGTTGTTAATGAACTAAAGATATTATTGTCCGTAGCTGTAATTTTAGAATCATTACTTGATTGATTACTTTGAAGACTTAATGATAAGGAAATATTTTGACCTTTGTCATCAAATTTGTGATCAATACCAAAATCACCTTGCATTCCAGTATTAGTATTTCTACCGATTGCATCTCTAGTGGTAAAATCTATACTTCCATCTCTATTGTAATTGGTGTATTTTATAGGGTTAGTGCTTTCATTTTCGAAAGTTCTAATAGTACCGCTTAAGTTAACGGATGTATTCGGAGAAATATCATAAACTACTCCAAGATTTGCATTGTAATTATTGTTCTTGGACTCGTTTATACTATTTTGGTTAAAGGATAACAAATCTCCAGATGTGTAATTTGTTGTCGATCTGTTGGTGTTTTTATTTTCCTGATAACCACCGCCACCATTTAAGAACCAACTCCAGTTTCCTTTTTTCCAGCTCAGGTTGGTGTTGAGATTAGTTTTTGGAAGATAACCCAAGGTTCCAATTACGCTTCCGTTGAAGCCTAATTTTGTTGTTTTTTTCAAAATGATATTAAGAATACCTGCGGTACCTGAGGCATCATATTTTGCAGATGGATTGGTTATGACTTCAATTCTTTCTATTTGATCTGCCGGTATGGCTTGTAATGCATTTGCTCCATCATCAATGCCTAAAAGTGCAGATGGTTTTCCATTTACTAAAAATCTGACATTAGAGCTTCCTCTCATAGAAACTGTTCCGTCTGTATCTACAGAAACAGATGGAACATTTTGCAAAACATCTTGCAAGTTACCACCAACTGCAGTTAAGTCACTTTTTACGTCGTAGGTTTTCTTGTCTAGCTCAACTTTATAAGGTTTTGTAGATTGTGCAGTAATCACAACGCCTTGGATGTCAGTTGTATTATTAAGGTTAGCTTTTCCGTCAGAAACAACAACGAAGGGTGCAATGGCGCCAGCTTTCTCTACTCTGATTGTTTGCGTGAATTTTTTATAATCAACTGCTTCAATGCTTACATCATAGCTTCCTGGCGCCAAGTCTAATTTATAGTTTCCGTCAGCATCTGCCAAAGCTGCATCACTTAATTGAGAATTTTGTTGATTTTTAAAAGTTATGGATGCATATCCAACACCGCCATTTGTATCTTTTACGTTTCCAGAAACATTCACTTTTTGCTGAGCCATTATAAAACTCGTAGCTCCAATGGTTAAGGCTAACCCAAAGAATTTTTTCTGAAATACACTTACAATTTCCGTTCGTTCCATTATTGTTTATTTTTCGCTTTTTCTCTTTATTTTATTTGTTTGCTGTTCAGCCAGTCTTGATAGGCTTTTGCATTCTTGGCGTGTTCCGCATCATTATCTGTGAATTTATGATAACCGAATCTCGCAGGATCGGCGCACATAAAAATGTAGTTGTTTTTTTCTGCTTCTAAAACTGCGTTCAATGAGTTTTTGTCTACAATACAAATGGGGCCTGGCGGAATTCCCTTGTTCGCATAAGTGTTATAAGGAGAAGGTTCTTTCAGGTGTTTGTAATAAACTCTCTTAATTTGTTGAGTGAAGTTACTCGCTTTGTTAACTGCATAAATAACCGTCGGGTCACTCTGCAATTTCATTCCTTTTTTATAACGATTGATGTAAAGTCCGGCAATTGTTCTTTGTTCATCAGGTTTTCCACCAGATTCTTTGTAAACGATAGAAGCTAGTGCGTAGATTTGATCTCTGGTTAATCCGGATTGTTTTTCTTTTTCGATTCTGTCAGCTGTCCAAAAATCTTTGTAATCTGATTCGAATTTGTTGAAGAATTCTTTTGGTGTTACCGTCCAGAAAAAATCATATGTATTATTGAAGAAATATTTTTTAAGGTCTTCTGCGTTTTTGTAACCTTTACTGATAGCAATTTCGTTCAGTTGATTAGCAAATTTCAAAGAATCAACTTCTGTCTTTTTGGTAACTCTTCCAATCATCTGGTAAACATCATCGAAATCTTTAATCCTGAAAGAATTAGGCGTTTGATTTCCTGCAAGAATCATATTGGCAATTTCGCGGTTGTTCATTCCTGGTTTCAGTTCGTATCGCCCAGGGTTGTAATTTTCTTTCAGATTTTTATCGTCTGCAATACTCGCAAAGTTGTCTTGATTTTTAACGAAAGGCGAAATTGAATCCAAAATTTGTTTGTAAGAAGAATGATGTGGAATCAAAACAAATCCTTCTTTTTCCACATTATTACCAAGATATTTATTGTAAAATCGCAATCCACAGAAACCAAGGATTGCTATTAATACAACTGATATGATAAGAATTATTTTTTTCATAGTTTTAAGTCTTCAGGCTTTTATAAATTAGTCTCTCCTTTAAAAACCTGAACAGCTGGACCTTCTAACCAAATGTTTTTGAATCCGTCTCCATTTTTTTCGGCATAAACTTTCAAATTGCCGCCCATTACTTTAATTCCAACAAACGTTTGATTATTATTTTTCATAAAAGTTAAAGCTGCAGCCGTAACGCCGGTTCCGCAACTGTAAGTTTCATCTTCAACACCTCGCTCATAAGTTCGTACAAAAAGTTCCTTGTCAGACAATTTTTCTACGAAGTTGACATTGATACCTTCTTGCTTATAAGTTTCGGAATTTCGGATTTCGTTACCGTTTTTGTAAACATTATAATTATTTAACATTTCCACGTATTTAACATAATGTGGCGATCCCGTATTCAGAACAAAATTATTTCCGTCTTTATTGATGTTGTTTACATCACCCATTTTCAACTTTACAATACCATTTTTGATTTCCGCTTCGTGGATTCCGTCAATAGCGGTAAAAGTTGTTCTATCTTCAATCATATCCAGAAAATGAGCAAAAGCCACAGAGCAACGTGCGCCGTTTCCACAGAAACTTTTAGAACCATCTGAGTTGTAATAATCGACTTCAAAATCAACATCTTCTGCGGAATTAATTTTAATTAATCCATCTGCACCAATGCCGAATCTGCGGTCGCAAAGTTTCTGTATGTTTTCGATAGAAAGATCATCCCATTCGCCTAAACGGTTGTCTATCATCACAAAATCATTTCCTGTTCCTTGATATTTATAAAATTTCATTATTTATTTGTCTGATTTTTAAATATTTATTTTGATTTTTCTAATCCAAGATCAAGCCAGTAAAAATACTTCTTTTAAAATAATTCAGTCTTGATATTTGTTATTTAAATTCACTCTAAATCTCAAAAAAATTCCATTCAAAATAATAGAAATTCTCAATCTCTCCAAATTAATATTTTTTAATAATATATAGCTATCTTTGTTCATTGAAAAAATGAAAGAAGACCAGTTACTAGCTCTCATCATAAAAGCCAGAGATAAAAATCAAAAGGCTCAGACACAGTTGATTAATCTATTTTGGGTTGATGTTTTTTCTTTTGTGATGAATAGAGTGAAGGATGAAAATGATGCAGATGAAATTACGGTTTCGGTATTTTCAAAAGTTCTTAACAAGCTGGATTTATTTGACCCTAATTTTCAATTCAAGACTTGGATTCTGACAATTGCTCAAAATACAATCATCGATTTCTGGAGAAGAAAAAACAGAGAGAATGAAGATGCAAGTGGCGGATTGGAGAATGTAAAGAACGAATTTGCAAGATCGCCGGAAGAACTGATGATTTCTGAAGAAGACCAACAGAAAATCATCAAAATCATAGAAACAATGGATGCTAAAAATCAGGATATTATTCGTCTGAGATTTTTTGAAGAAAAGAGCATCAAAGAAATAGCGGAAGAACTCAATCTTTCCGTAGCCAACACAAAAGTAAGGATAATGAGAGCTAAGAAAATTCTGGCCGAATTATTAAAAGAAGACGAAACAGATTTTTAATTTCAAAAAATCAAAATGGAAGAAACAGTGACTCAAAAACCCAAATGGATTCGTGTAAAATTGCCAACAGGTAAGAATTATCGCGAGCTAAGAAATTTGGTTGATAAATATAAACTTAACACGATTTGCCAAAGTGGAAGCTGTCCGAATATGGGCGAATGTTGGGGCGAAGGAACGGCAACATTTATGATTCTGGGAAATATCTGTACCAGAAGTTGTGGTTTCTGTGGCGTGAAAACCGGGAAACCAATGGATGTCAATTGGGACGAACCGGAAAAAGTAGCACGTTCTATCAAATTAATGAAAATCAAACATGCGGTTTTGACTTCGGTTGACAGAGATGATTTGAAAGATATGGGTTCGATTCTTTGGGCAGAAACAGTGAATGCTGTTCGCCGTATTTCTCCAGGAACAACTATGGAAACGCTGATTCCGGATTTCCAGGGTGTGACAAAACACATCGATAGATTGGTAGAAGTTGCTCCGGAAGTGATTTCCCACAATATGGAAACAGTAAAACGTCTGACAAGAGAGGTGAGAATCCAGGCAAAATATGAACGTAGCTTGGAGGTTTTAAGATATCTGAAAGAAGCAGGACAAAACCGTACAAAAACCGGTGTGATGCTTGGTTTAGGTGAAACAAAAGATGAAGTGTTCCAAACGATCGAAGATATCAGAAATGCTAATGTAGATGTGATTACATTAGGTCAATATCTTCAGCCGACTAAAAAACATCTTCCTGTTCAGAGATTTATCTCTCCGGAAGAATTTGATGAATATGGAGATTTTGCAAGAAATTTAGGCTTCCGTCACGTGGAAAGCTCACCTTTGGTAAGAAGTTCTTATCACGCAGAGAAACATATTCACTAAGAATTTACTTCATATACAAAATAAAAAAAGACTCCTATATGGAGTCTTTTACTTTTGGTTCCACTGGCTGTACTTTATCAGTTTGGTTCATCTGTTCCACTTGTTGCGGAATAAACATCATATACGCAAAATATCCTAAAAGGAATAAAACGACAATAATGATAATTGCCATCATGGGACCTTTGTTGGTCTCACTGTCAGGTTTTGGAATATCTGGTCTCATAATTTATTTTTATTGATAATATATCAAAACTGATGCCTTGTTGTTTTAATTTTTCAAGATATTAGTAACTGTGAGTGTATTTGTTTTTATTAATGAAAAATTAAGGGTTTGATTTTGAATTTTTATGATTATTTGAAATTAACCCCATATATTTGCAGGGTTAAATTCAAAATATATGAAAATTGAAAAACGTTGGGTGATTTCATTTGTGATAATTAGTCTCATTTCAATTGCGGCATTATTCTGGCCGGAACAAACTTCTTTGCCAAAACCCGGGACTTTTCTAAAAGAGGATAATATTGTAGGTTCTGATGTAGCCTGGATCCTTGCTTCTTCCGGATTAGTTTTGCTAATGACACCAGGTCTTTCTTTCTTTTATGGCGGAATGGTTGGGAAAAAGAATGTTATTTCAACAATGTTACAAAGTTTTATTGCACTTGGTGTTATAAGTATTCTTTGGGTTGTTGTAGGATTTAGTTTGTCGTTTGGCGATTCAATCGGAATTACCATTAATGGAGAACATTATGGTTTGATTGGAAATCCGACATCCTATTTGTTTTTTAACAACGTTGGTGTTTTTCCTCACAGCCAGATGGCTTCAACAATTCCATTTATTTTGTTCGCAATGTTTCAAATGAAATTTGCGGTGATTACACCAGCTTTGATAACAGGATCATTTGCAGAAAGAGTTAGGTTTATTTCTTACTTACTATTTATGGTTTTGTTTAGCCTGATTATCTATACACCGCTTTGTCATATGGTTTGGCATCCGGAAGGTTTATTGAACAAGTATTTCGGTGTTAAGGATTTTGCAGGAGGAACAGTCGTTCATATGAGCGCAGGATTTGCAGCTTTGGCTGGTGCAATGATGATAGGAAAACGTAAAAATCCACATCACGAACCGTCTAATATTCCATTTGTGATTCTCGGAACGGGAATGCTTTGGTTTGGCTGGTTTGGTTTTAACGCGGGTTCGGCTTTGTCGGCTAATGCAACAGCAGCAATGGCTTTTGGAACAACTACGGTAGCTTCGGCAACCGCAATGCTAACCTGGATTTTCTTTGATAGAGTTAATGGTCGCAAAGTTTCCGCTTTAGGTGCTTGTATTGGTGCTGTTGTTGGTTTAGTTGCGATTACACCTGCAGCAGGATTTGTGACCATTCCGCACGCTATTTTCATCGGATTTATTTCAGCTATTGTTTCTAATCTGATGTGCAATTGGAAAAGATTGAAAAAAGTAGACGATACTTTGGATGTTTTCGCTTGTCACGGCGTTGGCGGAATTATGGGAATGATTTTGACGGCAATATTGGCTCAGGGCGAAAATGCAAGCTTGCTTCACGGCGGATTTGAAGTGTTTGCTCATCATATGATGGCGCTGGTTTTGGTTTCTGCATTTACATTTTTAGGATCTCTGATTTTATATAAATTCACAGATTTAATAATTCCGCTCAGAGTTGCAGAAGATTCCGAAAATATAGGTTTGGATTTGTCTCAGCACGATGAGACTTGCATATAATAAGGTTTTTGATTTTGTTTAAGAAGGATGCCTCATTTGTTTTTTAACAGTGAGGCTCTTTTATTTTATCTCTTAGAACAAACCAAAATATGTTCGTTTTCACTTAAACCAAAAAAATCATCTTTTTGGAAAGTCTGAACATCAACAAAAAATCCACTTTTCTCCAAACGTTCTTTCAAGCCATTGATCGAATAGATACGAACGTGATCATCTTGTCCGAAATGTTTTAATCGATCTTCTTTGGTTTTGATGGAAAAATCCTCATAAGTTTCTCCATCTTTAAAAGGTGTTTGGATGAGGCAGGTTCCATCAGCTTTTAAAACTCGGAACAGTTCATTCATTGCTTGTTGGTCAGAATCGATATGCTCTAAAATATGGTAGCAAATAATCAAATCAAAACTTTCAGATTCCGCAGCAATATTAGTGATATCAAAACGATAATCAGCTAAAAATTCATTCTCAAAATCCGTGGAAAAATAAGTGATGTTTTTATTTTTTTTGAGATTCCTGTAAATCGCTCTGGAAGGTGAAAAATCTAAAATTTTAATTTCAGGTTTTAAGTATTTTTCATTCAGAAGTTTCCAAAGCCGTCTCGTTCTTGGCAAGCTGCCACAGACAGGACAAACCAAATTTCCATTTTCTACCAAAACAAAATCTTTCAAGTGCTTTTTGCAAATGTTACATTCGTGATTTTCACCTTTATAGAGCGGATAAATCAGCGAACGCAACAGAACCTCATTTTCAAAAAGAAATTTTTGAGGCATAATATTTTTGACGACTTTTTTTAAAGTTTTGTACATCCGGAATAAAAAATGAACCGCAAGATAATAAACATCCATTATATTTAGGCGCTTTCCCTAAGATTTTCTAAATTCGTGTCTTAAAATTTTTAAAATGACGAAATTCGGAGTTGATGCGGCCAGTTTTTATGTGCCTTCTTTATATTTAGAAATCAAAGAACTTGCAGAGAAAAGAGGAATAGAACCAGCAAAATTGGAAAAAGGTTTGGGCTTACATAAAATGGCTTTACCTGATGTTCACGAGGATGCAGCTACTTTTGCGGCGGAAGCTTTACTAAAATTGATTCAAGATTATAATATCAATCCGAAAGAAATATCAAGAGTTTATCTCGGAACTGAAAGCGCTTTGGACGCTGCAAAACCAACTGCAACTTACGCCGTTCAAATGGTGGAAGAATTGCTGAGTGGTGAATTTGGGGAAAGAAGTTTCAAAAACTGTGATGTTGTGGATATGACTTTCGCTTGCGTTGGAGCAGTTGATGCACTTCATAATTCGCTGGATTTTGTAAGAGCTAATCCTTTGAAAAAAGCTATTGTCATCGCCAGTGATTATGCTAAATATGAGTTAGCTTCTTCCGGAGAATATACGCAGGGTGGAGGAGCCGTGGCACTTTTGGTTTCTGCCAATCCAAGATTGATTGAGATTGATAATAATTGGGGCGTTGCAACAGAGAGCGTTTTCGATTTTTTCAAGCCGAGACGTCATCATTCTAAATCAGAATTCAATTCTGCACCAGAAAATTATCCGGACAAAATCGAAGTTTTTACAGACGAACCTGTTTTTGATGGTCAATATTCCAATCAATGTTATCAGGACAGAATCCGTGAAGCTTATCAGCATTATAAAGAACAGACTTTCACCGTTAGACCTTATGAGGATTGGCGATATTTGATTTTCCATTTGCCTTATGCGTTTCACGGGAAAAGAGTCTTCACCGAGATTTATAGTTTAGAAAATCATCTTAATTTTTCTGATGCCGAGAAACAAAAAGCAATTGCGAAATCCGAAGATTATATCAATTTCATCAATGAAAAAATTGAGAAATCTCAGAGAGCTTCTTCCGAAATCGGAAATATGTACACGGCTTCTATCTTTATGGCATTGCTGTCTGCACTACAAACTTCGTTTAACGAAAATGAAGATTTAACGGAAAAAGAAATTGGTTTCTTAGCTTACGGAAGTGGTTCCAAATCAAAAGTGTTTGTAGGAAAAATCTCTCCTGAATGGAAATCTGTTGTAGAAAAATGGAACATTTTCGAAAGCTTGAAAAACAGATTAGCAATTGATTTTGATACTTACGAGAAATTGCATCGCAAACAACTAGATTCTTCTGTGAATCCGGATTATAAAGGATTCGGATTGACAAGAGTTGAAAAAGAAAGTCCTGTTCTGAAGGGCGCAAGATATTATTCTTATCAAAAATAAGATTCTTACAATTAATTTGAATAAAAGCGAAGACGAGCAAATGATGTATTTGCTCGTCTTCTTTTGAAAATCTATAACTAACTACTAACTTAATTCAAAATAATTTTTTGGACTGAAAGATTTTTGGTGTTACGCCCTCCATTTGCTTGAAAACCCGGATGAAATAATTCGTATCCGAAAAACCAGTACTGAAAGCCGCTTCACTCACAGAATTATTACGAATCAATAATTCTTTCGCTTTTTTAATCCGCTCCTGAATAATAAATTCATTAGGAGAAAGCCCCAATTCTTCTTTGAACATCTTGAAGAAATTCGATTTGCTGACATAAGCCATTTTTGCAATCGCATCAATGGATAATTTTTGATGTAGATTTTTCTTGATATAATCCGCAACAAAACCAATTCTTGACTTATTTTTCAAAGTGTTTTTCTCAACCAGATTTCTCGCCTGAGTTTGCATCAGTCTTATCAAAAGTTCTTTCAAAGCAAAATCTGCAATTACATCTTTATAAGAATTATCGTCCATTGCAATTCTCATAATATTGTTAGTTGCAGAAGCCAGAGCTTTGCTGTTAAGCAGATAAAATTCTTCCAAAGAAATATTCCATTGCGAATAATCATCCACCTTTGTCGCATTGAAATTAAGATGGTCTAATGACTGCTGCACAAATTCAGGATTTAATGTCAACGAAATACACTGCGAAGCATCTTTATCAGCATCAGGAAAATCAATCACCATTGTTTCTCCAGGCGCAACCAAAACGCTTTCTCCAGGCAGATATTCAAAATAATTGCTCTTGTCTTGGAGCTTCATCCATTTCTTTCCTCTCAACATTCCTGTGAATGCCAGATGTTCAAAATGCAATTTCACGTCATATGCACTCTGATGCGTCTCATAAATACTGAATTCACAATTATTTAAACTGAACTTGGTTTGATTTTCCACCAATGTGTTCAGTTTATGTTCCTGCGTCAGATTAGGTTTGTTAAGTTGGAAATGATTTGGATTCATTACTCAAGATTTTTATAACATCTTGTTTCTCAAATATAATAAATTTAAAATTAAAGCCAAACATAATTTTTTCTTAATGAAATGATAAAGAATCTTAAAAGTAGGATTTTACTATTTTTTTGGACAATTGTGCTATTCTGTTGTTAATAATGGAATTAACTTAGTCTTAATCAAATGTTAACTGATTATTAATTACAAAACAATATTATTATGAGCACAACAGTAGAAAAACAAAACCCGACAACATTAGCCTGGCCAGAATTCAAAGCTAAATATGATAATTACGTCGGTGGAAAATTTGTACCATCAGCTGGCGGACAATATTTCGATGTAGTTTCTCCGATTAACGGAAAAGTTTTCACCCAAGCTGCACACTCCAACAAAGAAGATTTGGAAAATGCTGTAAATGCGGCAGCAGAAGCTTTCAAAACTTGGAAGGACACTTCTCCGACAGAACGCAGTATTATTTTAAACAAAATCGCAGACAGAATCGAGGAAAATCTCGAATATATCGCAACAGTCGAAACAATCGATAACGGAAAAGCAGTAAGAGAAACTTTGGCCGCAGATATTCCTTTGGCGATTGACCATTTCAGATATTTTGCTTCGGTTATCAGAGCAGAAGAAGGTTCACATAACGAGTTGGATAAAGACACCGTTTCATTAATCGTGCACGAACCACTTGGCGTCATTGCACAAATCATCCCTTGGAATTTCCCGATCTTAATGGCCGTTTGGAAACTCGCTCCAGCTTTGGCAGCAGGTAACTGCGTCGTTCTGAAACCGGCGGAAAGTACACCAATCTCGATTATGGTCTTGATGGAACTGATTGGAGATTTGCTTCCAGCAGGGGTTGTAAACATTGTTAATGGTTTCGGCGCAGAATTAGGAAGAGCTTTGGTAACCAATCCAAAAGTCAACAAAGCGGCTTTCACTGGTTCTACAGCAACTGGACGTCTGGTAATGCAATATGCAACAGAAAATATCATTCCTGTGACTTTGGAATTAGGAGGGAAGTCACCTAATATTTTCTTCAATTCCGTGATGGATGCAGACGATGAGTTCCTGGATAAAGCAATTGAAGGCGCCGTTCTTTTTGCTTTAAACCAAGGTGAGATTTGTACTTGTCCGTCCAGATTATTGGTTCAGGAAGACATTGCAGACGAATTCATCGCAAAAGTAATCGAAAGAACCGAGGCCATCAAAGTCGGAAATCCATTAGACAAAACGGTGATGATGGGTGCGCAGGCTTCTAAAATTCAAAAAGATAAAATCGAAGGTTATTTGAAACTCGGTAAAGAAGAAGGGGCAGTAGTGTTGACTGGCGGAGAAGCCAACCACATCGAAGGTCTGGAAGATGGTTACTACATCAAACCTACCATTTTCAAAGGTAATAACAGAATGAGAATTTTCCAGGAAGAGATTTTTGGTCCGGTGCTGGCGTTCACAACTTTCAAAGATGAAGCGGAAGCTTTAGAAATTGCTAATGATACGATTTATGGTCTTGGAGCCGGCGTTTGGACTAGAGATGCGCATCAGTTGTATCAGATTCCTCGTCACGTGCAGGCTGGTAGAGTTTGGGTCAATCAGTATCACGCTTACCCTGCCGGAGCACCTTTCGGAGGTTACAAGCAGTCCGGAGTTGGTAGGGAAAATCACAAAATGATGCTCGACCACTACCGTCAAACCAAAAATATGTTGATATCCTACAACAAAAACAAATTAGGATTCTTCTAATAAGATTAGAATATTATTTCTCTCGCAGATTTGACAGATTTAGCAAATGAATGTCTCAGAATCTGCGCAATTTGCTTAATCTGCGAGAAATTATAAAAATAGTTGTGTTTTTTAAGGGCGTGCCCGCTTGCCTTGGCTTTGTCCGGGGCGGCGGTCGGGCTTTTTAGGGCTCCTCCGCCGCAGGCGTATCCGGTGCTCCGCTGCGCTGCGCACTCTCGCCTGCGGCGAGACCCTTACAATCCCTCACACAAATGACACATTGATAGAAATTTGGAACATCAAATAACAATAAAAACAACAATAATTAACCATTTAAAAAGCAAATTATGATTCCAAAAACAATGAAAGCGGCCGTTGTACAAGGTTACGGACAGCCATTGAAAATTATGGAAGTTCCGGTAAGAGAACCCGGACGTTATGAAGTATTAGTAAAAGTAATTACCTGTGGTGTTTGCCATACAGACTTACACGCTGTGGACGGCGACTGGCCTGCAAAACCAAAAATGCCATTGATTCCAGGACACGAAGGTGTCGGAATTGTAGTGGCTTGCGGTCCGGAAGCGATGGTGAAAGAGGGCGATGCAGTTGGGGTTCCTTGGTTGTATTCGGCTTGTGGATGCTGCGATTATTGTATCACGGGTTGGGAAACATTGTGTGAAGCTCAGCAAAACGGAGGTTATAGCGTAGATGGCGGATTTGCAGAATATGTGATTGCAGATTCCAGATATGTAGGACATTTGAAAGATAATGTGAACTTTCTGGAAATTGCTCCGATTCTTTGCGCTGGTGTAACTGTTTATAAAGGTCTGAAAGAAACCGAAACAAAACCCGGTGAATGGGTTGCCATTTCCGGAATCGGTGGATTAGGACACGTTGCTGTACAATATGCAAAAGCAATGGGAATGCACGTTGCAGCGATAGATGTTGCAGATGATAAATTGGAACTGGCTAAAAAACTTGGTGCAGATTTGGTTGTGAATGCAAAAGAAACTGATCCTGGAACTTATCTTCACAAAGAAGTTGGAGGAATGCACGGTGCGTTGATTACCGCTGTTTCTCCAATTGCTTTTAAGCAGGGGATAGATGTTCTTAGAAGAAAAGGGACTATTGCACTCAATGGACTTCCGCCAGGTTCTTTTGAACTTCCGATTTTCGAAACCGTTCTTAAGAGAATTACAGTGAGAGGTTCTATTGTTGGAACCAGAAAAGATCTTCAGGAAGCGCTTGATTTTGCAAACGAAGGTTTGGTAAAAGCTACCGTTACTTCTGCAAAACTGGAAGATATCAACGATGTTTTTGACAAGATGAAGGCAGGACAAATCGACGGACGTATCGTTCTGGATATTGCTGGACAAAATTAATTTATTGTTATTTGTGTTTTTGAGCCCGGCAGATTTTGTTTGTCGGGTTTTGTTAACTTAATGACTTGATTATAAATTGGGAATTAACACAAAGGCACAAAGCTTTCATTATAAATGGTTGTGTTTTAAGGCACAAAGTTTTTAACTTCGTTAACATTGAAAAATCTTTGATTTTTAGTGCCTTAAAACGAGTTTGAATAAATTAATCGTTGTTCCTTTGTGTTAAATTATCAATTAAAAAATAGAAAATATGGAAACCAAAGATAAAATCTCAAGACTTTCCGTAACCGAAAAAGCTTTGGAAGTTATTTGGGAACTGGAAAAAAAACACGGTGAACTAATGTTCTATCAGGCCGGTGGCTGTTGCGAAGGAACCCAGCCACAATGTTTCGAGAAAGGTGGTTATTTTCCGAGAATGAATGACGCTATGATTGGAACCATCAATGGACACGAGTTTTGGATAGACCGCGACTTATTCGAATATTGGAAGTACTCTCATTTCACTCTGGATGTTCTGGAAGGTTGGGGACCTGGTGGTTTTTCTTTGGAAACTCCTTTGGGCAAAACATTTAAAGTTCAGTATAGATTGTTTACGCCGGAAGAATTGCAGAATCTGGAACCAGTGAAGCGGAGTGAATAGTTTGCTAAAGATTTAGGAAGACACAAAGTGGCGAAATGTTGGTAGAAATATATATTTGCTATCAAAAGGTGCGAAGCACCGACATCAAAAAAATCCAGCGAATTGCTAACTAGCCCCGATGGGAACGGCATCCTTTTTTGTTTTCTGATTCTCATTTCTATCGGATTGACAAATGTTATGAAAACAAAAAAGATATAGTGGACAGCGGGATTTAGCTTCTAAAAAATTATACGATTTCAGTTTTCACAAATTTCGAGACAATCATACTGGCGAGAATATTCCCAACCGAGTTGAGAACAGTTGCTAGTGGGTCTACCAAAGTTCCGATAATAATAACTGCGGGGACAACATCGGGCGGGATTTTGTAAACCGAAATCATCAACATCTCGCCAATATAGCCGCCATTTGGGATTCCGCCGGCGACGGCGCTTACGAAAACTGTGATTCCGAGAGCCATTATGAGATTCATTGGTTCGAAGAAGTTCCAGCCAAGTAATTGGAAAGCAACATAAATCTTGATAATTGATGAAATGGAAGAACCATTTTTGTGAATGGTTGTTCCAATCGGAATGACGACATTAGCGATAGATGCAGGAATCCCCATTCTTTTGGCAGCCTCAATCGCGACAGGCATTGTTGCGAGACTGCTACAAGTACTAATAGCGGTTGCAGTTGGTAAAAGACTTTCTTTCCAAAAGGCTTTTACGCCATTTCCTGATTTCCAAATAAAAGCATAAAGACTAAAAAATACGATGAAGTAAATAGTTCCGGCGATGTAATATAACCCTAAAGGTTTGGCATAAAATCCGAACAGCTGAGGTCCGATGGTTCCTACTTGATAAGCGAAATAAGCGCCTAATCCAATTGGAGCGACTTTCATTATCAGTAACAAAAGCTGTTTCATTACTTCGTTGCCGGAAAGGATGAAGTTTTGGAATAGTTTTCCTTTTTCTCCCGACTTTCTGATGGATATTCCGACTAAAAACGAAAATACCAGCAATGCTAACATATTCTGTCTCGAGAACAAATGATAGAACTCGCTGACAGTGAAGAATCCTACAATCTGATCATTGATATTGGCATTGTTCTGGAGATTTTCTGATATGGTTTCGCTGATGTTTTTCGGTGTTTCGGTTGGAAAAAAGTAAACCATTATGATACAAAACGTAGCGGAAATCAAAATGAAACTTAAAAAAGTCAAAGCCATTGTTCCGATGATCTTGCCCAGTTGATTTTGTTGTTCGATGCCGGAAATGGCTGAGACAATCGCAAAAAATACCAATGGAATTACCGTTACGAATAACAAATTCAGGAAAATATCGCCAATAGGTTTCAAGTAGGTTACAAAATCAGGAGCGAAAATCCCGACAAGACTTCCAATGAAAATCCCAATGAGAAGCAGAATAATGTTGCTGTAGTTGTTCCAGAAAGATGATTTCATTCCCCAATTTTAATCAAAGATAATTATAAAATTGTTTGGAAATCAAATTGAGTTTGCTGGCCTGAGAATTAATGAAAATTGGAATGTTTTGTAATCCTCAGATAATCTTCTAAAACCTTCATTTGGTCTTTATTTCCTTTTTTGATTCTGCTTTCTCGGCTCAGGAGTTTGTCGTAGATTTTATTAATCAGTCTTTTGGTATTGGGAAAGGCATTTCTAAAGTGAACTTGTGGTATTTCCAGTCTTTTGCAAACTTCATCATCTAATAAAAACCAAGTACAGCTGATGTGCAGAGATCGTAGTATTTTCCTCTGAAAATTGAATTTAAGAATAGGATTTTCCAATGATTCATTCAAAAGAGAATGGGCTAGTAAAACTGAATCTTTATCAGAAGGCGGTTGGATTGCTGTCCACAAATAGAAATATTCGGTTGCTTGTTTTTTGTCGTCAGGTAAAAGGTTTTCGGGAATTCCCAGAAGATAACCCACGTATTTCCAAAGATGAAAAAGACCTTTTTCTTCCTCGTCAGAAACAATATTTTCCAATTTTTGAAGACTGTGAAGAAAAACCAAACTGAAACCAATGTAAGTCGCCATCATATCCCAGGAATTGATAGGCTCTCCCCAATTTTCTGTATCCCAATTTGTATAATGCTTTTTGATGGAAAGCCTGGCGTAAGAATGGATTAATCGTGTTTTTATTGCAAATTCGTAACCCTTTTTATGGGTTTCCAAAGCATTGTATCTGGTGACATTGACCCAGAAATCTAATGTTTCCGAAAGTCGTTTTACAGCTCCTTTTTTCAAAGCTTCTGTTACGATGAGAGGTTTGTTGAGGTAAGCATAATCGTAACCACCAATCAAACAATAATCCCGCAGAGAAATAAGAGAATCTACATTACTTCGCATACACAATTCTGCACCATATTTCAGAAGATTGGTATCTAACCATTTTGGAATGGTTTGCGTCTGTTGAAAAAGGTTTTGTACACTTTCCGGAACATCATCAGTTTCCGAAACTCCTTTCCTTATATACTGTTCAATTTCTCTGGATGCTTCCTGAAATGTTTTCGTGAAATAAACGTCTTTCACAACATTATCTCCAATTTGGTCAACGTGATAAAAGTAATTTGAGAATTTTTCAAAATCCTTAAAACTAACTTCAGCCCCGGAAAGATCAATCAGTTGTTTTCCGTTGCCTTTGGTCCAGAAATCTTTGAAATGGGGAAAATCTTTAAATCTAGGTTCTAAAATTGTATTTCTCATCGATATAAAATTACGGATTTTAAGACGATAAATAGTCGTAAGTGAATTATATCATAAGATTTTGAATTGAAATTTTCGATTTGATAAAAATGATAAATTCTTGATTAACTAATTGAATTATTTCCGAGATTTGTCTCTATGAAAACAGCAGTTCTGATTACTATCGGCGATGAAATCCTTTCTGGAAATACCGTGGATACCAACTCCAATTTTATTGCGACACAACTCAAAGAAATTGGAATAAAAGTGCTTTCTATTTTTACAATTCCGGATGAGGAGAAGGCGATTGTTTCCACCTTAGGAAAGGCTTTCGAGATGGCTGACGTCATTTTTACAACCGGCGGTCTGGGACCAACCAAAGATGACATTACTAAAAAGGCTTATGCAGAATTCTTTGAAGATGAAATGATTTTCTCTGACGAAATCTATGAACATCTACGAGCTTACCTAGAAAAAAGAAACCGACTCTGGATATTGGAACATAACAAAGACCAGGCAATGGTTTTGTCCAAGGCAAAGATCTTCCTCAACTATTTCGGAACTGCACCTTGTATGATTTTGGAAAAGAATGGAACTTATTGTTTTAGTCTGCCGGGTGTCCCTTACGAGGTAAAACCTTTGGTCAAAGACCAGATCGTTCCTTTCCTGAAAGAAAAATTATCACTTGACCATATCGTAACCAGAATAGTTTCTGTGGTTGATATCCCGGAAAGTATTTTGTCAGAAACGATTGAAGAATGGGAATTGGCTTTACCAAAACACATCAGCTTATCTTACCTGCCAGTTGGAACAAGAGTGAAATTGAGATTGACAGCTTCCGGAACTTCTCAGGAATTGCTGAATGCAGAACTGGAAAACGAAATCACAAAGCTGTTTCCTTTAATCGGAGAAAATATCATTGCTACACAGGAAGATAAAATCGAAAAAATCCTTGGCGAATTATTAGCGGACAAAAATTTGACAATCTCAGTTGCGGAAAGTTGCACAGGCGGAGAATTAGCTCATTTGATAACGTCGGTTTCCGGAAGTTCCAATTATTTCTTGGGAAGTGTTGTGACTTATGCCACCCAAAAGAAAATTGATCTTTTGAATGTCAATCCAAAAACGATTGAAGAATTCACGGTCGTAAGTGAACAAGTTGCTTCTGAAATGGCAATGGGTTGTCAGGATTTATTCAAAACCAATATTGCAGTTTCTACAACGGGAGTTGCTGGCCCATCAAAAGGCGAAGATGGAAAAGATGTCGGAACGGTTTTTTATACGATTAGAATCGGAAATGAAGAAGTAACTTCTAAGTTATTTCTGCCACATTTGGAACGGCTGGATTTTATGCATTTTATTTCGCAGAAAGTAATTCAGGATATTGTTTCATTATTGATCAAAAAATAAAAAAAAGACAGCTCAAAGGCTGTCTTTCTAATATCTGATTTCTATTTCAAAATTTCTTTCAAAAAAGTCAAAGTATGATTCCAGGCGCGTTTTGCCATTACTTCGTTGTAATCCGGAGATTCCGGACTGGTGAACGTGTGTTTTGAATTGGCGTAGGTGATGATTTGAAAATCGGTTTTTCCGTTTTTAAGTTCAGCAAGCAGATTAGTCATATCCTCTGGTTTCACGCTTTCGTCATCGGCAGGGTTTTCGACCAGGACTTTGGTTTTTATTGGGACATTCAGCCTGTCATTTCCTTTTGCCAATCCGCCATGAATAGAGATGACGCCAGCCACTGGAAATCCAGCTCTTGCAGTTTCCAAAGCACCGGTTCCTCCGAAACAATAACCAATCACGGCAATTTTATCAACATTCGCTCCTTGTTTTTTTAATTCTTCCAAAGCAACGGAAATCCTCTGCTGATAAGCTTTATAGTCTTGTTTGTATTGTCCTGCGATTTTAGCGGCTGCAGCGTTGTCAGCAGGAATGTTACCTTCGCCATAGATGTCGGCCACAAAAGCAATGTAACCTTGTTTTTCCAATTCTATTGCAGCATTTTTTGCTTCATTATCGATGCCTTTCCAGGCTGGTAAAATCAAAACTCCGGAAAGTTTTTTTCCTGCATTGGATGTCACAAGTCCATTCAGTTTTTGGTTTCCGTCTTTATAATCTACGGATTTTAATTGCTGAGCTATTCCGGTCTGGATGCCTAACAATACTGTTAATACTGTCAATGAGATTTTCATAATATTCTTTATTATTGATTTGAGTTTGATTTAAATGTTTTAAAGATATTCATCAAAAATACGATTAAACTGAAGATGACCAACTGTAACCCAACATAATGCCATCCGCCAGTTTCCCAACATTTCAAACCGATAAAAGTTCCAATCGCACCGCCGGCAAAATAGGATGTCATATAAATCGTGTTGATTCGGCTGTTCGCTTTTTGGTCTAGTCTGTAAATCAGCGCCACATTCGTCACTTGAATTGATTGAACACCAACGTCGATAAAAATCACAGCTAAAATAATTGATATTAAATAATTGGGGAACAAAAAGATAATCACCGAACCTGCTAACAAAATAATACTTGCAATCAATTGCGTTTTGCTGGAACCGCCTTTGTCACTTGCTTTTCCAATCATTGGTGCAACTAGAGCTCCCGCAATTCCCAGCATTCCGAAAAGTCCAATCGTGTCGGAACTGTATTGGTAAGGTTTTTCTACCAACAAAAATGTCAAAGTTGTCCAGAATGAGCAAAAAATGGAGAACGCAATTCCTCCCATTATTGCATATAACCTCAGCTGTGGAAATCGTTTTAACTGATAAAATGATGACGAAATCAATTTAAGATAAGAATCACTGAAGCTTGGTTTGACACTTGGTAATTTGAAATAGACAAATCCTAGAGAAAAAATCGTGAATCCTGCCGAAATGTAATACACCATTTTCCAGTTGCTCCATTCAGAAATATAACCGCTGAAAACTCTTGCCATCAAGATTCCGACAAGAATTCCTGTGAAAATAATCCCGACGTTTTTTCCTTTTTCATTACCTGATAATTCCGCTGCCATTGGTAAGATAACTTGTGCCGCTACAGCAGTCAAACCCAACAACAAACTGAATACGAAAATGAAATAGTAATTGGAAACGATTCCTATTCCTGCCAAAATACAGAATAAAATGGCTAATAAAATCAGGATTAATTTTTTACGATTGACTTTATCACCTAAAGGAACTAAGGTCAATAATCCCGCACCATAACCAACTTGTCCCAAACCAACCATAATTCCCATTTTACTTTCGGAAACTTTGAAAGTCTCTGCAATCTGATGCAGAATCGGCTGTGCGTAATAAATATTGGAAACACAAATCCCTGCTACGACTGCCATTCCGAGAACCTGAGCTTTGCTCAGCTTCGATTGTTCTTCTACCATTGATTATTTTGAAGCTTGATTAAGAATTTCCAAATCTTCCGGATCCAATTCCAACTTTGGCGCATCGAATATTGTCTGCAATTGTCTTTCGCTGGTTGCACTTACGATTGGAGCCGTAATCAATGGATTAGCTAATAACCAAGCCAAAGCTACAGTTGCAGGTTGAGATTGATGTTTCTCTGAAACTTTATCCAACGCAGCCAAAACTGCTCTTCCTTTGTCATCAAAATATTTCTTGATGCCGCCACCTCTTGTTGTGTTTTCAAAATCGGCTTCAGTTCTGTATTTTCCGGTTAAGAATCCTGCAGCTAAAGACCAATATGGAAATACACTCAAGCCAAATTTTTCAACCAACGGTGCATATTCCGTCTCGAATTTTTCTCTTTCCACCAGATTATAATGGGGCTGGAGCGCCACATATTTTGGAAAATTATTTTTCTCGGCCACCTCAAAAGATTCAATCAGTCTTTCAGGAGAAACATTGGAAGCCGCAATATATCTTACTTTTCCGGCTTTTACGATTTCGTCATAAGCTGATAAGGTTTCCTCAACAGGTGTTTTATTATCATCAAAATGCGTATAGTACAAATCGATATAGTCTGTTCCCAAACGTTGAAGAGATTCATCAACAGATTTCAGAATGTGTCTTTTGCTAATGTCAAAACCGTGTTCTTTGGTTTCTGAACCTACTTTTGTTGCCAGAACGATACCTTGGCGGTTTTTCCTTTCCTTCATCCATTTTCCGATGATTTCCTCAGATTGTCCGCCTTTTCCATTGACCCACCAAGAGTAGGTATCGGCTGTATCAATAAAATTGAATCCGCCTTCTGCGAATTTGTTCAGAATATTGAATGATTCTTTTTCATCCAAAGTCCATCCGAATACATTTCCTCCAAAATTAATTGGAGCGATTTCTAAGTCTGTATTTTTAATTAATCGTTTTTTCATTTTAAATAATCTAAATTAATTTGTTTTGTTGAACACAAATCGAAGATTCGACGTAGTCAAAGTCCGCAAGGTTTTTATTTAATTCAAAGTTTTTAGGTTCACAAAGGCGTAAACTTAGCAATTGGCTGACATTCTTATCGAAGCGAAGCGTCTTTGTGAGCCTAGATTTGGCATTAAATGATTAATTCTTTGTGAGCTCCGTGTTCAATACTTTTATTTTATGGTTTAAAAAATTCTGTGACAGGTTTGATGAATTGCTCAAAAACCTCGATGTGTGGAAGATGTCCCACATTCTCTATTTCTACCAATTTCGAACCTTTTATTTTTTGCTGAGTGGCTTTGCCTAATAAGTCGTAACGTCCCATCGATTCGGCTAATTTTTTATCTTTCACATTGGCTTTTCCAATCGCTGTTCTGTCTCTTGTTCCGATGATTAATAAAGTTGGAACATTCAGATTTTGAAATTCATAAACGACTGGCTGTGTGAAAATCATATCCGAAGTTTTGGCATTGACCAGAGCGACTTTTGGATAATCGGGAGATTTTGTCCAGCCTGTCAGCAGATAAACCCATTCGTCATATTCTGGTTTCCATTGGTTGTCATAATAGAAATTACTTTGATATTTTTTAGTGGATTCGTAATCGGCTTTAAGTTCGGGTTGGTAATTTTGGTCAATTGAACTGTAAGGCGCAACCAATTTCCAGTCTTCTAGCCCGATTGGATTTTCGAGGATTAATTTCTCAACCGTTTCGGGATACATCAAAGCAAATCTTGTCGCCAACATTCCACCCATCGAATGTCCCAAAAGATAAATTTTTTCTAGTTTTAATTCATCCAAAATCGCTTTGGTATTCTGAGCTAATTGCTGAAAACTGAATTGATATTCTGTAGGTTTTGAAGATTTTCCAAATCCAATCTGGTCAGGAACAATCACCCGAAATCCTTCTTTGCTCAAAGCCTGAATCGTTGTTTTCCAATACGCACCGTTGAAGTTTTTGCCGTGAAGCAGAACAACCGTTTTACCATTAGATTTTTCCGGCTTCACATCCATATAAGCCATTTTCAAATCCTGATTCTGACTTTTTAAATCAAGAAAATGAACATCATAAGGATATTGATAATTGGTCAACATTATATCCAAGACAGGACGATTCTGAGCCGATAAATAATTAAAGGATAAAATTAAAAAAGCGATTATTTTTAAAAACTTCATAATTTATTTTTAGAAATTAATGATTTGGAACAGGCTTATACTTTTCATAAAACCAAAGCAATCCACCCAAATAGACTGAATGCAACAATTGTGCTTCTATTGCACTCCAGTTTTCTATAGATGCACTTCCCAATATCAATAAGCTCATCAAAACCAATCCTGAATAAATCGCGTATTTAGTTTGGAATCCAATTAATAAAGCCAATCCAATTAGAAATTCTGCAATCGGTAAAAGATAACTGAAAGGTACAATCAGGAAACTCGGAATTGCAGATTTTTCCATTGTTGTTAGCATCCAATTACTGAATATTGCTAGCTTTGGCAATCGTACCAAGCCGTGTCCTAATAAGGAAATAGCTATTGGCAATCTTAAGAAGAAATACGTCGTTTTGAAATCTTTCATAACTTTTCTTTTATTTTAATAGCGAATTATTTTCTCGCTGATTTAAAAAAAATTGTAGATTTTTATAAGTTTAAGATCTTCGCTATCTGCAAAATCTTCGAGATTATTCTATCGTTACTTCAGATGACTATAAAAATCAGGCGTCGGATTCAGACTTTTATTTTTCCATTGATGCCAATAAGGATAAGTTGGTGGGACTTCGCTGGCTTTATCAAGTTTTTCGACTTGTTCACGGGTTAGATTCCAGCCGACAGCTTCCAGGTTTTGTTTTAATTGTTCCTCGTTTCTTGCACCAATAATAATGCTGGAAACGGTAGGACGCTGCAAAAGCCAATTCAATGCAACCTGAGCGACAGTTTTTCTAACTTCGCCAGCCACTTCTTCCAATGCATCAATCGTATTGTAAAAAATCTCTTCCTGAACAACGGCTTCCGGAACCGGACTTCCGCCTTGCGCAATTCTGCCATCTTGCGGAACAGGTTTGTTTCTGCCGTGTTTTCCACTTAATCTTCCCGAAGCCAATGGCGACCAGATAATCGAACCGACATTTTGGTCGAGTCCGAGCGGCATCAATTCCCATTCGTAATCGCGGTTGGCTAAAGAATAATAAACCTGATGCGCTACATATTTGCTCCAACCGTATTTTTCAGAAATCCCAAGAGACTTCATCAGATGCCATCCAGAGAAATTGGAAGCTGCTATATAACGGACTTTTCCGCTGGTTACCAATTCATCCAGAACTTTCAAAGTCTCATCAACAGGTGTATTACCGTCGAAGCCGTGCATATGGTAAATGTCGATGTAATCTGTGCCGAGCCGTTTCAGACTGCCTTCGATTTGTTTCAAAATATGAAGTCGGGAAGAACCTTGATTGTTTGGACCTTCGCCAAAAGTGAAAGTCGCTTTTGTAGAAAGAATCAATTGATCTCGCGAAATCCCTTCAATTGCTTTTCCCAAAACTTCTTCTGATTTTCCATCAGAATAAATATCAGCTGTGTCAAATAAATTAACACCTGCATCCAAACAAATATTGATGAGCTTTTTGGCTTCCTCTACCTGTGTGTTTCCCCAAGCTTTGAAGAAATCGCCTTCACCACCAAAAGTAGCCGTCCCGAAACTAAGAACAGGAACTTTCAGTCCCGATTTTCCTAAAAATCTATATTCCATTTTTTTTTCTTTTTTAATTAAATTTTTGTGATTATTATTTCGAAACACTTCGACATAGTTTATCTTGAGCGAAGTCAAAATGTTCAGTATGACAACTCTTGTTAGTCTGAGGCTCTCGAAGACTTTTATTTTACTGACTTTTCAGCTTCTTCATAAACTCCACAATCGCAGGTCTCAGTTCTTCAAACAAAGGATGTTGTTTATTCTTCAGCATCACTTCCGTGAAAAGTTTCAATCCTAAAGCAAATTCGGTGGATGTATTGTCGTCTTCGAAGATTTTCTTGGACTTGATTATTTCAAAAATATTAAACAAATCATCGTGATTATCAAATTCAAAACTTAATGTTTTTGTGCCTTCGGAGCCGTCTTTCAGTTTTATTTCTTTCAAATCTAATTGATAAGAATTGTTTCTTTTTTCCATTGTTTTTAATTCTAAGTAAAAGTCGCTATTTATATTATAAATCAGTGTGTAATATTTTGATAGATTATTGTAATTTTGGGTTATGAAGAAAAAACAGTTTAGCCCTTTGGAAATCGATTGTTTTGAGACTGAAGAATATCCTTTGCCGAGACACAGTCATACATACTATGAGTTGGTTTATATCTTCAAAGGCTGTGGGAATCATCATTTGAACAATTTGATAATGCCTTACAAAGCTGGAGATTTGTATTTGATTTCTCCCGAAGATGAACATTATTTCGATATCAAAAAACAGACGAAATTTGCTTTTATCAAATTCAATGACAGTTTTTTCGAAAGCAACAAACATCTTGCGCCGGATACTTTGATGACCGCTTCTCCGATGGATATTATGAGAAATCCAATGCTGAAGGAAATAAAACTCTGTTTCGATGAACCTTGCAAAACGATTCTGAGAAAAACGGTGGAAAATATCGTTGATTATGATAAAATCTGCGATGTGACGACTTCTCCGATTATGTTTTTCCAAGTGTTATCCTTATTTGGATTGATTCGTGAAGCATCTGCCAAGCTGAATGTCAGAATTGATAATGGTGTTCCGAGTCAGGAAGATTTGATTTCGTACATTCATCAGAATATCTATCGTCCGGAAACGATTAGGATCAAAACGATTGCTTCGCATTTTAATATTTCACCGACTTATTTCAGTGCTTATTTCAAACGAAATTTCGAGATGTCTTATCGCAATTACATCAACAATTACCGATTGGCTTTAATCGAAAAACGAATAGAATCAGGAAAAAATACCATTAAGCAAATTGCTTATGAGTTTGGGTTTACGGACGAAAGTCATCTTTCCCATTATTTCAAAAATAAGAAAAGCAAAACGCTAGGTTCTTATAAAGTGAAAAGTAAAAACTTAACTCAAAGCCTCGATACACAACTCACGAACATTCCATAATGTCAAAAATCTATTTATTTGTCATTGTAATGTCCCCAAAAAGAAAGCACCAAAACGATTATTTTTTCATCTTGGATTCTGTAAATTAGTCTATGTTTGTCGGAGATTCTTCTAGACCAAGTTTCGATTTTATAGTGTTTTAGCTTTTCTGGTTTTCCAGTTCCCGAGGTTGGATGTTCCCTTAATTCATCCAAAAGTTTATTGATTTTTAGAAGCGTTTTTTTATCTCCTGCTTTTTTGTGTTTTTGAATATCAGAGTGAGCATCATCAGTTAACTCTATTTCGTAACTCATAATCCTAAAAGCTCTTTTTGCTTATCTTTTGACAAGATTTGGGTTTTACCAGCTTCGGATTGTGCTATTGATTTATCAATTTTCGCATAAAAATCTTCTTCAGAAAGTTTTGGATTTTCTATTTCCGCAACTTCAAAACGAACTTTTAATTCTTCTAATAAAGATTTGAGCAAAGATTTTTGCTTCTCATTTTTTGGGTAAATAGTGATGCTTTCCATAATTCAATATTAAATTCTGATGATGTAGTTACAAAATTAATAAAATTAGATTCAAAACAATCATAATTAAATTCGGTATGATAAAAGATAATCGATGTCAGTATGAGCGGAGTCGAAGACTTTACACATTGTCAGATTGAATAACTTATAAAATACGCATTGTCAGGCTGAGGCTCTCGAAGCCTCCAGACAAATCACTTGTTAGACCTCATCGCTTTGACTTTTTTAACAAAACCATCTTTCAATAATTCTTGATATTCTTCCGACTCAGCGGGAACCAATTGAACTTTCGAATCCTGATTATGGAAAATCCCGAATCCATTTTTCTTCACCAAAGGCGAAGTCCGCAAACAAGCTTGACCTTTTGAGAAAAAATTTTGTTTCTCTTCTTCCAATTCTGAAGGCGAAATATCATTTCGTTCCGCAAAAATTTCGAAAAGCAATTCGTCAGAAGTATATTTCAGAGGATGTTTGGAAAGTTTCTCGTATTGATAATTGGCAATCGTCTTTTTATCATTCTTCACAGCCGGAATTACTGATGCAGAAACCGGAGAATCTTCAGCAATTTCTATCAAGGTGTTGGTGTAATTGGTGGTGTGGGTTTTCATCAGACTAATTTCAAACTTCTAGCCTTCACCAACCACAACCCAACAAAAGTCAAAAACCCATTCAGGATAATCAGTTCCACACCAATTCTGTAATCTGTGTTATTCGTTACCAGATAATTAATCAGATAAGTCACAACAGGCGCCAAAATCGTCACTGCCAAAATGGAATATTTCTTCGTGATTTGATATTTCGTCAAAATTCCGAAAGCAAATAATCCCAATAACGGACCGTAAGTATAACCCGCCACTTCCATTATCAAATAAACAATCGACTTGTCATTGATGGCTTTGAAAACCATTATCAAAACAAAGAAAATCACAGTGAAAGTCAAATGAACCTTCATTCTTAGATGTTTCTTTTGTTTCTCGGTTTTTTGCTGGTCTTCGTTCAGGTTTAATAAATCTACGCAATAAGAACTCGTCACCGCCGTCAAAGCACCATCAGCAGAAGGGAACAGAGCGGAAATCAAACCGATGATGAAAATCACGGAAAGTGCCATCGGGAAATGACCTTGAAGCGATAGAGCAGGGAAGAGGTCGTCGCCCATTATATTTTTGATTTGACCCGCAGAATCTTTGAAACCAAAAGTATTCGTAATCACTTCTTTTCCATCAACCATAGTTGATATTTGTCCATAATCTGCGCCGTGCTGTATTGCAAAAAGATAAAGCAAACCACCTAAAAATAAGAATGCTAGGTTCACGAAAAGCAAAGTTCCGGCAAAGGTCAGCATATTCTTTTTCGAGTTTTTCAGATTGTCAACCGAGATGTTTTTCTGCATCATTTCCTGATCCAGACCCGTCATTGCAATCGTGATAAACATTCCACCCAGAATCGTTTTCAGGAAGAAGGTTTTAGAATTCACATCCGTATTGATAAAGTGTGTGTATTGCTTCTGTTCAAGAATAGAAAATGCTTCTCCAAAAGACAGATTAAGATTTGATAAAATATATACAATGCAGGCAATCAGACTGATAATCATAAACGACGTCTGCAACGTATCAGTAATCACAATCGTTTTCACACCACCTTCAAACGTGTAAAGCAAAATCATTAATAACAATATAAAAGCCGTTACCCAAAACGGAACACCAAGCGCTTCCAATAGGAAAATCTGAAGAATATTCACCACCAGATACAATCTCGCCGTCGCACCAATCGCTCTAGAAATAATGAAAAATACGGACCCGATTTTATGCGCCTCCACATTGAAGCGTTTCCCGAGATAAGTGTAAATCGAGGTCAGATTCATCCGGTAATAAAGTGGGAGCAAAATCCCCGCAACTATGAAATAACCGATGAAAAACCCAATCACCATCATATAATATTCGAAGCCGCCAAACGCATAATCGCCCGCCGTCATCTTGCCCACCGTTCCCGGAACCGAAATAAACGTCACACCCGAAAGCGATGTTCCGATCATCCCAAACGCCACCAGCCACCATTTACTTTTTTTGTTTCCGATGAAAAAAGACTGATTGTCCGAGTTACGGCTTGTAAAATAAGAAATGACCAAAAGCCCGATAAAATAGGCAAAAACGAATAAAAGTAGAATAGTTCCCGGATTCATTGTTCAAATTTGAGTTGAACAAAAATAGTTTTTTTATTGGTTTGTGAGGGAATTAATTATTTGGGCAGCTATTTCCGCCTTCCGCTCCCAATCTTTTTTGCAGACCATTTCAAATTAAATAGAATTTCTGTACACGCAAAAAAGGATTTCCGCTCAAGTCGGGCTGCACATTCGGTATAAAAAAAAGATTACCCTAAAAACGCAATTTTGTCATTCCGTAGGAAGCCTAACGAAGTGGTTAGACGAAGTCAATCTCAATCTCGTAGCTGTTCAAATAAAAAAGTCAAAAAGTAAAGATGTAATTTGATATTCTTACGATGTGATTGGATATTGTTAAGATGTAGAAGAATATTTTTACGTTGTGCTTGGATATTCTTGAGATGTTGCTGAATATTTTCGCATTGTTGAGGAATATTCTCGCGATGTGAAATTATATTCTTACAATATGAAAGTATATTCTAGCTCCTGTAGGTTACATTCTCCAACCTATTAGACATATTCCCGACAAACTAGCTCCAGCGGAGCGTGCTGTTAATAGATTCCAAATATACCTTGTAACGAAGTGTCATAGGTGCGACCTGTTAACAATACAACTTCCAAAAAATTCTTATTCAAATCCCGATAATCTACTTCATTACAATCATTCTCTTAACAACCACATAAATAAGAATCGCTGACAAAGCCAAAACCGTAAACGAACCAACCCAAAGACTATCAAACCCAAAGTGGCTCACAACATAAGTCCCCAAAAACGGCGTGAAAATAAAGGAGAACGAAAATGCAATACCGTTCAGTCCCATATAAGCACCTTTGTTTCCTTTCTCAGCACGTAAAGCCGTAACGGTTGACATAAACGGAAGCACCCAAATCTCTGCAATAGACAAAATCGACATCGATAACAAAAGCAACGGAATGTTACTTCCAAAAAGTAGCAGCAGATAAGAAAAACCTGACATTATAATCCCAATGGACAAGATTTGCGGAATCTTCAAAACCCGTTCTGCTAGACTTACCAAAGGCATTTCCAACAATACGATAATGAATCCACTGTATCCTAAAATAAAACCAATCGTACTTTGATCCAATTTCGCAACGTCTTTATAAAACAACGGAATCGTATTGAAAAACTGGAAAAAACAAACAGCGAAAACTGCACACAAAAAGCTGTAAAGCAAAAATGGATAATCTTTGTAAGGCGATTTTGTAACCGCCTTTTCAACAGGTTTTATAGGTTCTAATTTCTTTTTCTCTCGGAAGATTTTATTTCTTCTTCGGAAAAATATAACGTAGATAATCCCTGCAATAACGGCTCCGATTGCATTCACAATGAAAAGGAAATTATAAGAAATCCCCGACAAAATTCCGCCCAAAGCAGGACCAATCGAAAAACCTAAATTAACGGCCATTCTGTTGAGAGAGAAAGCTTTAGTCAGATTCTCGGGTCTTGCATATTTTGTAATCGCCACCGAATTCGCAGGTCGAAACGTATCACTGATTGTACTTTGCAGAAAAATTAATAAAGCCATCATTTCCACACTTGAGAAAAACGGCATAATGATAAATATCGGCGCACTAAGAAACAGACTCCAACTTTGGATATAATATTCTCCAAATTTATCTGTCAAAAAACCGCCCAGCCAAGAACCTAAAACAGAACCGATTCCGTAAAAGCTTAAAACAATTCCTGTATTTTCCAAAGAAAACTTCAAATGGTCTGTCATATAAACACCCAAAAATGGTAAAACCATCGAACCGGAACGATTGATGAGCATCACGATGGACAACATCCAGGCTTCTCTGGACAGTCCTTTGAAAGTGTTGATATAGGAATTGAAAAGTTTCACAGGAATTTTTAGACTGCAAAAATATTGTTTTGTTTTCGAGATTCAGAATGAATTTTAAATTAAATAAAAAAGACTTATCAATTTTGATAAGCCTTTTCTAAATTAAAATTAGTTTTTAGGAATTGTTTTTTTGATCTCAGCAAGAGTCGCGGTATTTGGTAAACCTTGTACTTGTTTTTTGTTGCTCACTTGCTTTTTATTATTTACCGTTCTGCCAGGAATGCTTGCTTTCACAGCATAAATATCAGAAGTTCCAGGAATCGTTTTGCCAGAAGGAGCCGAAGCTTTATTCTGAGTTTTTGATTTTTGAAGACCTTCTTCCGATGCCAGACCAGTTCTCTCAACTTTCTTTTCTGCAGCTTTATCTTTGTAAGCTTTGGCATTGGCTTCTGTTACTTCTTTGGGAATTTCTTGTTTTTCCTCAGTAGTTTTGCTTTCCTGTGCCATAGCGAAAGATGTTCCTGCAATCATTAGAATTGCGATATATAAATTTTTCATTTTGTTTAAATTTTAAAATTATTTGATACTGATTAAAACATTGATTTTACCGATCTCTTTACCATCATAAGATTGCAAAGCCTTTCCAAGAACTTGTCCTACTTTTACTTTATTGATATCGGCCTTCATTGCTACTCCAGCTGTAGATGAGGTTACTAATAAATCTCCTCTTTTGATGGCGCCGCCTTCCAGACAAACTTTTGTAGGGATGACACCAATGACACCCATTGGAACTTTATCAGAAATATCCGTGTCGATATTTTCTTCTGTCAAAAGTACACCAGGTTTTGTAGCATAGACACCAGCTACAAGATTGGAATAAGGTGATGAGGATTTTTCTACAGTTCTGTCAGAATCGGTCGAAATTACAAGAATGTCTCCGGTTTCGTACTGTGAAATATGACCTTCCACATCAAATGCTTCGGCAATATCAGCTCCACTATTTTGAGTTCCTCCATTGAAAAAACCTCTTCCTGCTTTATTGATCCGGGCTACATTGGTACTACCGCTTTGGAATGTAGCGAGATTTCCAGACGCTCCAGTATGATTGATCAAGAGAGTTGATCCAGTTCCTGTTGTAGTAATATGTACAGTAGGTTGTCCATTGGAGTTGTTATAATTAGCAAATCTTCCTGCTTTTCCTGTTCCGAAGTTAGGCGTGAATCCTGATATTGCATTTCCTGCGCCATCCGCACTTGCTTCTATACCATCGCCACTTCCTCCTGCGTTTGCAGTAATTCCATTTCCATTACCTTCTGTAAGTGCTAATAGCGCAGGTCCATTTCCAGATGCGTTGCTTGCATAAAATAATCCGGCATATCCACCAGTCCCAGAAGAGAGTCCATAGATACCAGCAGTTCCGAAGTTGGCGAATTGAGAATTTACTTCACCTTTTACTGCTGGGGATGTTCCTGTTACCCGATCTACTTTAAAATTTCCTGCTGTTCCATTTCCAACAGTAGTAACAGTGATTACATCGCTCTCGTTATCTTCGTTAAAGTTATTAAATCTCCCTGCGCGACCTTCGGAAAAAGAAGGTACCCAAGCATACAGAGCGTTTCCAGTACCATCAACATTGGTTTCTATCCCGTTTCCGTCTTTTCCGGCGTTGGCTGTTATAGCATTTCCGTTCCCATCTGTTAAAGCAACCAAAGCGTGTCCATTTCCAGCTGGATTGGAAGCATAAAATAAACCGGCTCTACCGCCAGTTCCAGAAGATACACCGAAGATTCCTGCTGCACCAAAATTGCCGAAAATAGTATTCACCTCTCCTCGTACAGCGGCAGCAACGCTATTTGTATTATTAACTAAGAAAGATGCTGCATTTCCTTCTGTATTATCGGGAATATTGCCATTGCTATTGGTTTCTACTTCAAATGTGTTTCTTTCATTATTTGTATTTAGATTTTCAAATCTTCCTGCGCGACCTTCACTACCAGCGAGACCTACTTGACCGTAAACACCCACTCCTGTTCCTGAAGTATTTGTGGCAATAAATCCACGTACGCCATAACCGCCGCCATCGTTACGTCCAACAACAGCTCCAGCAATGTCACTCGTTGTTCTACCGACTATGGCTTCACCTGCTCCATTGTTATCTCCAACAATCCCCGCAGAGGTTAGCTGGCTTGTGATACCGTGGATAGCAAAGCCATTTCCTGTGCTGCTTTTGACACCATTACCATTTCCTGCTGTATTTACATTAATAACATCACCATTTCCGACGGTGTTGGCATTCAAAACATTGTTGTTGTTGGAATTACTGAATATTGAAATATTGGCAGGAATGCCTGCGCTGCTCGTTGCTGTAAGTCCTGTTCCGGTATTACTATTAGCATATACCCCTGTTCCATTGGCTGATGAGTTACCATAAACACCCAAACCATTTGGTGTAGAACCATAAACGCCCCAGCCTGATCCTGCCTGAGATCCCCAAACGCCAATGCCTAAGCCGCCAGTGCCACTGTTAATCCCTTTTACAGCGGTTGAAAATCCACCTGGAGTAGTATTGGTTACAATACCTCTTACAGCTGCAATATTAGAAGTAGTTGTGCTATTAGTTCCTTCGAGAGAAGTGCCGTCTCCATCATTGTTTATCGAAAATAGAATTGATGCATTGTTTTGTGTTGCTATGAAAGGCAGTGTCAAACTTCCGCTTCCTCCACTTCCGGAAGATTTTGCATACAAAGCATATGGAACACTTAACAATTGACTCGTTCCTGCGATAGTATAATTAGTTCCACCAGCTGGATCTGTTTCGGTTTTAAGATAATAAGAGTTTCCGCCCCAGTTGATGGTGTTGAATGTTCCGCTAAGAACTGTTCCTGAACCTATTTCCAAACTTACCAAACCATTAACATTAGTTGTTCCCGTGATTCTTTCGGAATAAACAGATGCTCCCGCTGCTGAACCTTGTAGAACGCTGACTCTCACAGCGACATTTTGATTAGCCAAGAGTTGTCCGGTATTATTTCTGATAATTGCCTGATAGCTCATTTTTTCAGGAGCTTGTGCAGAAACCATATAAGTTCCCAAGGCAAACGCTGCAATTAATACAATTCTTTTCATAAGTATTATTTTTTGATGATTTTAAATGTTCTGATGTTTTGGTTGTTTTGGAAAATCTGAATGATATAAACAGAAGTAGGCAAAAGAGAAAAATCCAGTTCGCTTTTCTGCTGATTGAGATTCCCTTTTTTTATCAATTTTCCTTGCGAGTCAAATAAGACGTAATTTGAATCCTGATAATTTTCTTTATTGAAATCAATAGACAAGAAATCTTTCACAGGATTGGGATACAAGAGGATATTCTTTGCTTTGTTATCCAAATCTTCTACAGCAAGGGTTATGATTTCATAAGCGTGCTGTACACCTTCCATTACCTGAGCATTGGCTCCTTTTTGCTGGTAATCTATTTGCCCGACAGTATAAGATGTGCTGCCACCACTTCCGCTGGCGGTTATCCCTGTTGATGCAATTGTCTTTTGCGCTTTCAATAATCCTGTTGGAGCAATGGATAGAATCAAAAGCTGAATGAGTATTTTATTTTTCATAGGGTGAATTTTTCTATTCCAAAGTTAGAATTACAACTCCTGATAAAAACTTATAATAGATAAACGACAATTTTAATAGACCAATGACATTTTATAATTAAATTAGTAGAAATTAAAGTGTTATGATTAAAAAACTACTTTTTTTTGTTTCATTTCTACCACTTCTTCTGTCTTGTCAGGAGTTTTCAAAACTTGAATTCTATAAGCAGGAGTTGAAGAAAAATCAATCTGATGAAAAACGGTTTCAATTACAACAAAATCTTGTTAATATTTATAGGGTTTACAATCCAGATAGTTGCTTTCTCTATACTGTAAAAAATTTTGAGCTTATCAAGAAAAATAAATGGTACTTGAGAAAAGGAAAATCACTTCTAGGGCTTGTAGGTTATTACGCAGAGAAAAATAACATCAAATCTGCTTTTAAATATAATCAGGAATCTTTCAAAATCAATACAAAAAACAATGACCAATATGCTTTGGCAGATAATTATTATATGTTCGGCAGGCTCTACCACCAGAAAGGTGAACATGCGCAAGCAGTCAAAAATTATTTGAAATCAATAGATATTGGAAACAAAAGCAAAAATCTTTGGATTGTAAGTTCAGCATACAGAAGTTTGGCTTTTTTATATCTTGATGAATCTAATAAAGAGAAATCTTACGAAAACATCAATAAGGGTCTAAAGATTGCGAAAGAGTCCAAGTCTCTCGAAGCTTCAGGTTTTTGTTATGGTGTTTTAGCAGAAATTGATAGAACTTTAGGAAAGCAAAAAGAAGCCCAAATTAATTTTATAAAGGCATACGAATATTTCAAAAAAACTCAAAATGAATATGGACAGGCTTGGCTTTATACCAACTGGTCGCTTTTGGATACAGACAAATTGGTTGAAAGCTATCTTATGCAGCTCAAAGCTCAGGACATATGGAACAAGATTTCTCCTAATCATTATATGTCAGTTGTCAATCATTACAATATGGCTTATTCCTACATGGATTTTTATAAACAATTTGGTAAATATCAAAAGCAATTACAATGGAATAAAAAACAGCTATTAGAAAAAGCCCAGAAAGAATTTGAAACCAGTAAAAATATTGCTGAAGCTAATAACAACAAACAATGGGTAATGTTTAATTATTTAGGAATGTCTGAGTTAAGTATGTTGAAAAGAAATCTTGATGATTATGCCAAATATACTCAGGAATATTACACCACAAGAGACTCTATTTATTCCCAAAGCCGAAAAAATGAAATTGCAAAAACCGAAAGCCGAAAAATTGTAGAACAAAAAAACAGAGAGATAGAATTCAATAAATTGATTATAAGAAATAAAGAGAAAGAAAGAGTATATTATATTTTGGGCCTTGTTGCACTTTTAGTAATTGGGTTCTTGCTTTTTTATCTTTACAAGCAATCAAAAAATAACAATAATCGGCTTCAAAAATTAAATGTTGAACTCGAAAAAGCCAACAAAACCAAAATGCAGTTTTTTGGAATCCTGAATCACGATCTCAGAAGTCCGGTTATTTCATTGATTAATTTTCTACATCTTCAAAAAGAGGCACCGGAGATGATGGATATAGAAACTAAAAATCGTCTTGAATTACAAACGACAATGGTAACCGAGCAACTTCTGGAACAGATGGAAGATCTCCTGCTTTGGAGCAAAGGACAGATGGAAAATTTTGTTCCATCGTTCAAAAATTATAAAGTAGAAGAGATTTTTTCTGATGTTAAGAGAGAATTCGTTTGGGTTAGTGATATTCAGATGTCATTTAATTATTCAGAAAATATGGTGGTTTTCACGGATAAAGAATATATGAAAACGATTATCAGGAATCTCATTAATAATAGTATAAAAGTGTTACAAGGAAAATCGGGAGCTCAAATAATTTGCAAAGCTTGGGAAGAAAAAAGTGAAAGTTTGATTGAAATCTCAGATAATGGAGGAGGAGCGAATATTGAAAAATTCAGAGCGTTGTATGATGATCATACAAGTATTGGAATTACAAAAGGTTTGGGATTGCACGTGATTCGAGACCTTTGCAAATCTATCAATTGTAATATCGAGGTTAAAAGCAATCAGATAATTGGTGAAACTCAAATCATTTTAAGAATCAAAAAAGCTTAAGTTTTCTTTGTAAGCTCTGCCAATTGGCAAATTGATATTACTATTGATAACCACTTCATAGCTGTTTTTTTTAGTAATAAGATGCTTTGGAACAGCATAGCTTTTATGAATTCTGATAAAATTTGAGAAATGGTTTTCTTTCAGGATTTGACCAATTGATGATAAAACACAATGTTTTTTTTGCAAAGTAATCAGTCTTGTATAATCTTTCAGAGCTTCCAGATAAATAATATCAGAAATTTTTATTTGTATGGTATTATGACCTTCTTTTATTTTTAGAAATTGAGATCCGGAGAGAATGTCAAAATATTCAGACTTTTCTTTCATACTGAAAAAATCTATCAATTTATGAATGGAATAATCAAAACGATCCTTTTTCAAAGGCTTTGAGATAAAGTCTAATGTATCAATTTCAAACGTTTCTATCGCATATTCCGGATGTGAGCTTATAAAAATACAAGCAGGGATATTTACATTCTTTTTCCTGAATTCTATTCCATTCATTCCTGGCAAATCAATATCCAGAAACAAAACATCTATATCAGAACTCAAATGATTAAGTGCTGCTTCCGCATTATTGAAATAAGCGACCAATTCAAGACTGTCACTTTGATTAATCAAATGCTGGAGAAGAAGTCTATCGACTTCTTGATCTTCTATGATTATGCATTTTAACTTTTTCATTTTCAAATGTGATTCTAACAAAATTACAAAAAAAATAAGCTTAAAATATTTATACTTTAATAAGATTTAAACGAAAAAAAACCTTTCCAAATTTTGGAAAGGTTTTTTTGATAAATTAAAATTCTTTTTTTACTGTAATTTAAAACCTCTTGTAGTAATTCTTCCGTAAGCATCTACATATTTCACCTGAACATTTCCTTTGTAGCCATTCAAGATTTTTTCAACATCTTTTTGAGAGTTAACCGGTTTTCCATTGATTTCCATTACGATATAATTATCCACAACACCAATTTTGTCCATTTCGCTTCCTTCAGTTACGTTTTTAGCAATTACACCACTTTCCAGACCATAATCAGTTTTTACTCTTTCGCTCAATGGTTCGAACTCAGAACCTATTTTTTCAGTTACAGTTAAGTCGTCTTTGCTTCTGGAAGAAGTTCCGCCTTTTTGGTCTTTCAGTGTTACACTTACGTTGTTAATTTTACCATTTCTGGAGTAAGTTACATTCACTTTATCACCAGGTCTTCTGCTTCCAATCGCAAGAGAAAGGTCAGAGAATCCGGAAATATCCGTGTTATCGATTTTTGTAATGATATCTCCAACCTGGATTCCAGCGTCCTCAGCACCACTTTTTTTCGTGATTTCTGTAACGTAGATTCCGTCTCCTGCTTTCAGATTTTTCTTTTCTCTTTGGTTATAAGCTGCAACTTGCATCTCGTTGGACAAATCAAGACTTCCTACACCAAGGAAACCTCTCTGTACCAATCCAAATTTCTTAATATCTTCAACAATTTTTCTTGCCAAGTTAGATGGAACTGCAAATCCGTAACCTTCATAATATCCGGTTTTTGACTGGATTGCTGTATTGATTCCAATCAAATCTCCATTTACATTCACCAATGCACCACCACTGTTTCCTGGATTAATTGCCGCATCTGTCTGAATAAAACTTTCAATCGGGGTTCTGGATTGTTGACTAAGGATATCGATACTTCTACCTTTTGCGGAAATAATTCCCGCAGTTACAGTAGAATTAAGTCCAAGCGGATTACCAACTGCTAAAACCCATTGTCCAACTTCTGTCAAATCTGAGTTAGCAAAGTTCAAATAAGGCAAACCTTTTTCTTCAATTTTAAGAAGAGAGATATCTGTATTGGGGTCAGTTCCGACTAAAGTTGCGATGTAAGATTTTTTATTACTCAAAACAACTTCTAGTTTATTAGCTCCGGCAACCACGTGATTGTTGGAAATAATGTAACCGTCCGGCGAAATAATAACGCCAGAACCTAAACCAGAAGGCATATTTTTAGGAGGTTGCTGTTGTTGTCTTTGCTGACCGCCGCCAAAAGGACTGTTGCCTGGACCAAAAAAGAAATCGAACATATCAGATTCTTGTGGTCTTTGTGTAGCTCTGTCCTGATAATTTTTGATAGTTACCACAGCCGGAACCGTAGCTTTAGAAGCTTTTACAAAGTCGTCTCCCACTGCTGTTCCCATTCCTACGAATGCAGATTTTTTGGAAGCTGTAGTGAAATATGAGAAATCTTCTCCATTATTTTCGTGGCTAAAGTATTGACTAGCTCCGAAAACCGTTGCACCAGATATAACTCCGGTCAATGCAAAAGGCATTAGTTTTTTTAATGTATTCTTCATCTTAATATTCATTTCTTTTTTGAGATTATTGTTAGACAAATTTAATGCTAAATTAGTATGAACTAAAAACTTAGTGTTACACTTTTAACGAAGTTTAACCATATTTAAAAAATCATTAATAAAATTCTTGATTTAATTACTCAAAGCTATTAGGCTAAATTATTGATAATTATTTGAAAATATTTGCTGTATTATGTTGATTACCAATTTTATTATGAAGTTTATGTTGAGTTAATTTCTTAGAAATCTCTATAGTGACTTTTTGTCATATTCTGTTTGTCATCATTTCCAATTTAATCTCTTTAGGAATCATTTCTTAAAATTTGGATAAAACTTTTTGGCAAAACTTTTGTTTTCTATATTGAAAATGAAAGAATATGAACAACAATGTAAAAATAGCTTTAGGAATTATCGCAGGCGGAAGTTTGGTTTTGGCAACTCAATTACTAAAATCAAAAAAGAGTAAAACTAAAGTTTTTACTGCACCAGATGGAAATTCTTACAAAGAAAATCAAATGTATAGAACTGCGCACGGAGAGATTTTCCAAAATGGGAAACAATTGCATTTTGAAACTCCCGAACTTCTTGCGGAAGCTAATCAATCTTTAGATTCTAATTATGGCAATGATAACTTTTCGAGAAGTAATCAAACTGTTCCGAGAAATACCAATTATCATCAAAAAGGTGTAAGACATCATTGATTTTCTAATTTTCAGAAAGTATTTAAAATAGTATTTAACAAAAGAATAAATTATGGAATCAGAGAATATAGTAGAAAGACTTACCAAATATGGATTTGATCATAGTAATCTTTATACGGGATTTAAGTCTGTAGGTGAGGCACGAAAATTTGCTGAAGAACGCAACGGAAGATTGGTTGAGGTTGGATTTTTGGATGGAAATGATAATCCAGTCGAAGATTCTTCCCAAAATCTCATCAATGAAAATAAATATTATAAAGCATTTGCCGGTCCAGATTATAGAATTCTACATTCTGCGGATGAAGGTTTTCAGGATATAGCGGAAAAGTTGAAAGAAAGAAAAAATGAGATTACTGAAAAAAGTCCCGATGAGAAATATTTTTCAGATTCAGACCCTTTATTAGAGGAAGATGCAGTGATTGTTCTTTTTAAAGATGAGGTACAGGAAGTCACTTCTCGTGAAAGGTCAAAATATCTGATGCACACCAAAGTTTATGAGTTGGCAGTTGAAGTTCCAAAAACATCAGAATAAATTATGGCAACGAAAAAATATTCAGACAAAGCGCAGGACAAAGTTGGAAAAGTAATGAAAGAGTTCAAAGAAGGAAAACTAAAGTCCGGCTCGGGTGACAAAGTCACAAGTAGAAAACAAGCCATTGCGATCGGAATCTCCGAAGCAAAAGAAGAAGGATTGAAAGTCCCGAAACAGAAAAAATCTAAATAAAAATAATCCGGCTCAGGTCGGATTTTTTGATGTTTGAAAGTTAAGTTTTAGAAAAATCCTTCATTTGGAATGATTTGGATTTTATTAATAACTTTGCAGACTTATGTCAAATGTCAATTCACAACCCAAAACCGTTGCTTTTCATACACTTGGCTGCAAACTGAATTTTGCAGAAACCTCGACTATTGCAAGGCAATTGACGGATGCTGGCTATCAGAAGGTCAATTTTGATGAACCTGCAAAAGTTTATATTATCAATACTTGTTCTGTTACAGAAAATGCAGATAAAGAATGTAAACTTCACGTCAAGCGCGCTACGAAAGCTAACCCAGAAGGTTTGGTAGCAATTATCGGTTGCTATGCGCAGTTGAAACCGGAAGAAATTTCCTCTATCACTGGAGTAGATTTGGTTTTAGGAGCTAAGGAAAAATTCAATATTCTGAGTTATCTGGATGATTTGGAAAAGTCTGAAAATTATGCTCAGATTCATTCTTGTGAGATTGATGAAGCCGATTTCTTCGTTGGTTCCTATTCTATTGGTGACAGAACCAGAGCTTTTTTGAAAGTTCAGGATGGTTGTGATTACAAATGTACTTATTGCACAATTCCTTTAGCACGAGGGATTTCTCGTTCCGATACCATTGATAATGTGGTTGCCAATGCCAAAGAAATTGCAGCGAAAGATATTAAAGAGATTGTTTTGACGGGCGTTAATATCGGAGATTACGGAAAAGGAGAATTCGGGAATAAAAAACACGAGCATACTTTTCTCGATTTGATTTCTGAATTAGATAAAGTTGAAGGTATTGAAAGAATCAGAATTTCTTCCATCGAACCCAATCTTTTGAAAGACGAAAGCATCGAGTTGGTTTCCAAAAGCAGAAGCTTTGTGCCACATTTTCATATTCCGCTTCAATCTGGAAGTGATGAATTGTTGAAGAAGATGAAGCGCCGCTATTTAACGAAGTTATATAATGACAGAGTTAATAAAATCCGAGAAGTAATGCCAGACGCAGCGATTGGTGTTGATGTAATTGTCGGATTTCCTGGGGAAACGGAAGAGTTGTTTATGGAAACTTATAATTTCTTGAATGATTTGCCAATCAGTTATCTTCACGTTTTCACTTATTCTGAAAGAGAAAATACGGAAGCAGCTGATATGCAAGGAGCGGTCCCTATTCCCGAAAGAAAAAGACGTAACAAGATGCTGAGAATCCTTTCCGAAAAAAAGAAAATGGAATTCTACAGAAATCAATTAGGGAAAAAACTGCCAGTTCTTTGGGAACACGAGAATAAGAACGGAATGATGTATGGCTTTACTGAAAATTATGTCAGAGTTTCAAAACCATTTGATGAAAAATCAATCAATCAAATAGAAATGATTGTCTTAGATAAAATAACAGAAGAAGGTAATGTTTCTATAAGAGAAATGCAGTTTGAAGATTTTTTGGCGAAAATTTAAACAAATATTATAATAAAAAGCCGCAAATCAAATTTGCGGCTTTTTATTTATCCTAAACCAAGACTATATTAGTCGTCTTTCGGTAATCTTGTTTCAGTTTTATAAAGCTGGAAGTTGAAAACAAAACTTCTGTCTTTGTATAAAGTTCCGTAGATGGTATTATCTCTTGCATAAGCAGCTCTTGACGGCACAATAATTACACCTTGCATATTATAATCTACGGCATTATCTTGGTTGAATGATTTAAAATATTTTAAACCTTCTCTTAATCCTTCAATCTCATAAAAATCTCTGCCTACAGTTGTATTATTTGCTTTGTTGTAAGCATCTAAAACTGATTGTTTAACATAATAGTACGCAGGATCAGGACTTGGATTTCCTGACGAGATACTATTTACAAAAGGTGATGAGGAACCAAAGTTAATTTTACCATCAGTATTTGTAGCAATATAGCTGTAAGTAGAATGGAAAAAGGTTAAAATGTCTTTTTCTCCAACTATTGTTCCTGGATCAGGTTGAGCGCCTGTTCTAATAATATAGATAACTCCAGACGGCAATGTTTCGTGAGGATAAGAAGATAATTTAGGGTAATTATCATCTGTAGTCACTGTATCATCAAATGCTGTAATTACACCTTTATCGTTGAAGTAATTAGAATCCATAAACTTTATTGCAGCAGCATCATCGTAAGCATTTTGATCTTCTATAGGAATAACTACAATTTCTTCCTCATCATGATCTTTTTTACAGCTTTGTAATACAGCTAAAGAAAGAGCAATTCCTAAAAGTATTTTCTTCATTTTTTATTTAGTGTTAAATTGCGATTAATTTTTAACGAGACAAAAGTATAAAAAATTATGAGAATAGATAAATTTTTATGGAGTGTGAGATTTTACAAAACTAGAACTCTTGCGGCAGATGAAATAAAAAAGAATAGAGTAAGTATTGGAGAAAATGCTGTGAAATCTTCCAAAGAAGTGAAAAATGGAGATATTATAAAAATCAGAAAAAATCAAATCGATTATAAAATCAAAGTTATAGATATACCGAAAAGCAGAGTAGGAGCCAAATTAGTTTCTATCTATGTAATTGATATGACGGAGAAAGACCAATATGAAATTCTCGCTATGAGAAAATCCTCAAAAGATTATTACAGACAAAAAGGCATCGGGCGACCTACCAAAAAGGACAGAAGAGATATGGATGATTATTCAGCGGGCGATTCTACCGAAGATATGGATAATGATGATTGGGATGTATTTTTCAATGAGAATAAAGACGATGAAGATTAAATTTTTAGAAGTGATATGATTTCGTCCGAAATCAAACTGGCACTTTTAGAATCTGTATCTACAGTAAAATGAGCTTGAGAATAATAAGGATTTCTCTCAAAAAGATGTTTAGCAATAAACTCGGGAACGTCAGAATCTTCTAATTTAGAAATCAAAGGTCTGGTATGTTTTTGTAAAAGGACACGTTCTGTCAAAGTTTTCACAGAGCCTCTTAAAAAAATACTTTTAGATTTCTCATTGATGATTTCCATATTATTATAGTAAACAGGAGTTCCTCCGCCAAGACTTAAAATAATGTTGTCTTCTGAATTTAAAATTTCTTCCAAAATCCTTTTTTCCTCTTTTCGAAAGAAGATTTCACCCTTGTTTTGGAAGATTTCTGGGATTGTTTGCTGGTGCTCTTCAGAAATCTTTTGGTCAAGGTCAATTAATGTGAAATTTATTTTTTGGCTCAAGTTTTTGGAAATGTGAGATTTACCACTACCCATATATCCCAATAGAGAAATAATCATAATTTTATTTTAAACAAAGTTCGAAAAAAATTTTGAGATTTTAAAAAAAGCCCTATCTTTGCACCACTCTAAACGGAACAACATATGTTGCTAAGTTTAAGAAGTGGCCGACCTGGTAGCTCAGCTGGTAGAGCAATACACTTTTAATGTATGGGTCCTGGGTTCGAATCCCAGCCAGGTCACTAGCAAATAAATCCGTAGCGATACGGTTTTTTTTTGCCTGCGTGGTGAAATTGGTAGACACGCCATCTTGAGGGGGTGGTTTCCTAAGGATGTGCTGGTTCGAGTCCAGTCGCAGGCACTGCAAAAATAATCGATAAAAGATAAGTCGGTAATTGATTTGTAATTTCTAATCATTTATCTCTCATCAATTATCATTCATCAAAGACCGACCTGGTAGCTCAGCTGGTAGAGCAATACACTTTTAATGTATGGGTCCTGGGTTCGAATCCCAGCCAGGTCACAATTTACGCAAGTAAATTTTTTTCATATTAATATTTTGTGATTTGGTGTAGAAGCTTCTTGTAAAAGAAGCTTCTTTTTTTGTTTTAAATCTTAATGTTAGTCCAGATGAAGGTTATCAATTAATCTTACGCTTCCAACGTTCACAACTATAAAAGCTCTGTAGTTTTTGTTTTCTGATAAAGAGTCAACCTCTTTTAAAGTTTCTTCGTCTGCAATTATAAAATATTCCAAATCCATTTCTCCCTGGTTGAAGATCTTTTCAACCCTTTCCTTAATTTCATAAACATTTAAAGTTTTTGTCCAGTCATTAACCTGCTTCAAAGACTTATATATAAGAGAGGAAGTTTCTTTTTCAGTTTCAGAAAGTCTCATATTGCGGGAACTCATAGCAAGGCCATTTTCTTCTCTATGAATTTTTACGCCGTGAATTTTAATTTTCAAATCCAAAACTTCAACCAGTTTTTCGATGATTTTCAATTGCTGAAAATCCTTTTCTCCAAAATACGCATTGTCTGGTTGTACTTGTCGGAATAATTCTTCTACGACTGTTCCAACTCCATCGAAGTGTCCTGGTCTGGCAGCTCCTTCCATTTCGTTTTCGATTCCTCCAAAATTGTAGCGTTTTCTCTCCATTCCGTTAGGGTAGATATCTTCAACTCTCGGAATATATACTGCATCTACAAGCTTAGAGTTTTCTAGTTTTTTAATATCGTCTTCAATAGTTCGAGGATATTTTTCAAGATCTTCAGGATTGTTAAACTGAGTAGGATTAACAAAAATAGAAGATATAACAATGTTATTCTCTTTTCTTGCTTCCTCATAAAGTGAAATATGTCCTGCGTGTAAAGCGCCCATTGTCGGCGCGAAACCTATTGATTTGCCTTGTTTTTTTTGAGTATTAATATAATTGGAAAATGAATTGTAGTCGTAGAAAACCTGCATTATTATATTGATGTTTATAGTTCAAAGGTAATAGTTTTTTTGGATTGATATTATTAGAATCTAGATAGTTTCATTCAAATCTAAAAAACATTTATAGAGTAAAATTGTAATTGAGTGACTTATAATGTTTAATAAACCCATTGTTTCATTTAGAAATTAACATTTGGTTATAATTAACTTGTTGATATATAATATGTTTGAATGTTAAGTATTAATATTAAGGAAAATAAATGTTTTGATTTAATTTTTTGTAATTTTGCAAAATGAAGTTTTTGTACTTCGTTTAAAGTAAATTTTATGCCTAATCAAAAGATTTTATACGTTACTACGGAAATGTTTCCCTACCAAGAGGAGACAAATATCGGGAGCTTGGTACACAAAATGGCGCTGAAAATGCACGGCGGAGGTAACGATGTAAGGGTTTTTATGCCTAGATTCGGACAAATCAGTGAAAGAAAATTCCAATTACACGAGGTAATCAGACTTTCTGGGATGAACATCATTATTAATGATCTGGATCAACCATTGATTATTAAAGTTGCTTCTTTACCTGGTGAGCGTCTGCAGGTTTATTTCATTGATAATGAAGAGTACTTCAAAAGAAAACAATATTATTTTGATGACGAAGGAGCACCATTTGAAGATAACAACGAGAGAGCTGTTTTCTTTGCAAGAGGTGTTATAGAAACTATCAAAAAACTAAATTGGGTTCCAGATGTTATCCATTTAAATGGATGGATGTCAGCTTTAATCCCGATTTATTTAAAAACTTATTACAAAGACGATACTTATTTCAAAGATACCAAAATTGTTCTTTCTGTGTATAATGAGGATGATATTCCGTTGAATGAAAATACCAAAGAAATTTTGGAATTCGATAATATTTCTGGTCTACAATCGTTAGATAAACCAAGCTTCTTGAATTTTGTTAATGCAAGTATGGATTATGTAGATGTCATCGTAAAAGGAAATGAATTTCTTGAAGAAAAACTTGAGGAGGCTTATGGGAAAGCAGATGCTGAAAAATCAGACTATCTGAATGCAGATTCTATAGCTCAGGTTTATTAATTACTATTGTTCATAAAATAATGATAAAAATAAAAACATTAATGAAGTTGCTTCCGTTCTTGTTGATGGGAGTAATTGTATTAAATTCTTGTGAAGGAGATTTAGATGATCTAGGGTCTCAATTGGTGGAAGGAGCAGATGGTGCGGATCAAGCATATAGTATTATCGCTTACAATATTAATAATAATGATGTTATCCAATCAGATGCTTCTAAACTGGATAGTGTTAGAATAGGTAATTTTGAAGAGGATGTTTTCGGAAGTCAGAAAGTATCATACCTTACTCAGCTAAGATTGGATACTTATAATCCTGATTTTGGAAAAAACCCTGTTATCGACTCTGTAGTGCTTACTTTGAAACCGAGATATGCAACAGCTACGGATTCTATTACAACTACTACTAATGAAGATTATGTTTATCCAGATGGTTCAGTTGCTGCTAAAAAGGTAGTTACGACATATCCTGTAAGCAAATACGGAAGAACCAAAAACGGAAAAGATAAATTAATAGTTAATATAAAAGTGAATGAAGTCACCGACTTTATGGGCGGAGCTTCAGATTCATTATCTTCTAATAAAGCTTTTGCGATAGGTTCGCAGATTGGATCTAAGTCTTTCAATGGGACTGTGAATTCAGTTGTAATTACTAAAGATTCAGATGGTTCAGAATTGTTGAACCGAAGCGTTTCTATGAGAATAAAACTGGATAGTGCATTTTTCCAAAATAAAATTATCGCTAAACAAGGTAATCAGGTTTTAAAGGATGCGGCTTCTTTTATCAGGTATTTTAAGGGAATCAGCATTTCTGTTGATGAGCCAAAAGGTTACCTTTTTTCTATGGCACCTAACGATGCAGGAATTGTAATTTATTATAAGAATGATGTTACTGCAACAGATGGAACCGTTACAAGGACAAAAGCACAAACTACTTTGAATTTAGGATCTGGTAATACTCATTTTAGTCATATTGTTTTTAATAAATCCTCAGATTATAGCAATGCTATGACTGCAGCAACCAATGTCAAAGATTTGGATAATCCTTTAGTACCACAGTATACAGTAAATCCTGCATCTAAAATATATATGCAAGGAATGGGAGGAAGTAGTATTGGTTTGAGAATTCCTGCTGGTACTATTTTAGCGCTTAAAAAACTATATAAGGAGAATAAAGTAGGAATCGTTTCTGCAAAACTTCGTTTATTCAATGATGATATAACTTGGAAAAATTCTTACAGAAAACCAAGCAGTTTAATCGTTCGTCAAAATAATGAAACTGGATTTTTACCAGATATGACAGAGTTGGCTAGTGCAGGCTATTCATTAATAAAAACAGCTAATCTTTCTACGGAAAATGCATCTTATGATATAGGAATTACTGCTTCTTTAAAGAAAATTATCGAAGATGAGACCTATGATGTTACAAAAGGAAAAGACTTTATTGTTAATGTCGGAAGTTATTTAAGTGATGCCTCTACTGGTCTTTTATTAGGACAAGCATATAATGACAGAGCTTATAACCCGTACCGTATCGTGCTTAAAGGAACAGATATAAATAATCTGGGTAATGCGGGTGAAAAAATATTAAATACTTCTAAGGTAGCTCAGCTTAGAATAATATATACTAAAAAATAAAAACATAAACTATGTGTGGAATTGTTGGATATACAGGTTTTAGAGATGCATATGATATAGTAATCAACGGGTTGCGTCGTCTGGAATATCGTGGTTATGACAGCGCTGGGATTATTTTAGAATCTCAAAAAGGAGATTTAGAAGTTAAAAAAACCAAAGGAAAAGTAGACGATCTTGTCGCAATTTCCAAAGGTTTGAAAGAAACTGCCAAATTGGGAATGGGTCACACAAGATGGGCTACACACGGTATTCCTAGTGATAACAATTCTCATCCACACCTTTCTAATAATGGTAAAATAGCGATTGTTCATAATGGTATTATAGAAAATTATGATACGATTAAAACAATGCTTATCAATAAAGAATACGAATTTAAATCCGAAACTGATACAGAAGTTTTAGTAAATCTTATCCAGTATTTTATGGATAAAGAGCCTACTTTAGACTTTCCAGAAGCCGTAAGATATGCTTTGAACGAAGTTTATGGCGCTTATGCGGTTTCTGTGATGCACGAAGATTTTCCGGGACAGTTAGTAGTTGCAAGATTAGGTTCTCCTTTAGCTGTTGGTATTGGTGAAAACGAATATTTTGTTGCTTCTGATGCTTCACCTTTTGTTGAATTTACAAAGGAAGCAGTGTATTTGGAAGAAGGTCACATGGCTACAATCTCTTTAGAATCTGGAATTGACATCAGAACTATTAAAGAAAATGCTAAAATCGAACCTGCTATTCAAGAGCTAAGACTTAATCTTGAACAAATAGAGAAAGGTGGGTATGACCATTTTATGTTAAAAGAAATCTTTGAGCAGCCAAAGTCTATTCATGATACAATGAGAGGCCGTCTTTTGGTTGATGAAGGAATCATTAAAATGGCTGGGATCTGGGATCATTTAGATAGATTAACTAATGCGGAAAGAATTATCATCATTGCTTGTGGTACTTCTTGGCACGCTGGATTAATTGGTGAATATCTAATTGAAGAATTTGCAAGAGTTCCAGTAGAAGTAGAATATGCTTCAGAGTTCAGATACAGAAACCCAATTATTAGTTCGAAAGATGTTGTAATTGCAATTTCGCAATCGGGTGAAACTGCTGATACAATGGCTGCTATCAAATTGGCTAAAGAAAAAGGAGCTTTCGTTTTTGGAATTTGCAATGTTGTAGATTCTTCAATTGCTCGTTACACAGATGCTGGTGCTTATACACACGCTGGACCAGAAATTGGTGTAGCTTCTACAAAAGCTTTCACAGCACAATTAACAATATTATCATTAATTGCAATTAAGTTAGGAAACCATAATGGAAATCTTGGAAAAGCAGATTTCATGAGATTAATTACCGAATTGGATGCTATTCCGAAAAAAGTAGAAGATGTTCTTAATTCTGTAGATGAAACAGTGAAAACAATTGCTTCCAAATTTGTTGATGCTACCAATTTCTTGTATTTAGGTAGAGGTTACAATTTCCCTGCGGCTTTGGAAGGAGCTCTTAAACTAAAAGAGATTTCTTATATCCACGCAGAAGGGTATCCTGCTGCTGAAATGAAGCACGGACCTATTGCTTTAATTGATGAAAATATGCCAATCGTTATTATTGCTCCGAAAGTTGGGCATTATGATAAGATTGTAAGCAATGTACAAGAAATCAAAGCTAGAAAAGGAAAAGTAATTGCAATTGTTAACAAAGGCGATACACAAGTTTCTGCAATGGCGGACTATATTATAGAGATTCCTGAGACTTCAGAATGTTTCTCTCCAATCTTAGCATCTATACCTTTGCAGCTGTTGTCATATTATATTGCTGTGGCTAGAGGAGCTAATGTAGATCAGCCTAGAAACCTGGCAAAATCAGTTACTGTAGAATAATTTTGTAGTTTGTGAAATATTCTTTAACAAATTACGTTTTCAATTAAAATTGATAATTATTCATAAAAAAAATTATATATTTACCGCTTAATTTCTTTAAAATAGGATGAAAAGGATATTATTTATATTGTTGTCAACTTCGGTTATCATTTCTTGTTCCAAAGGTGGAGGGAAAGGTATTACAGGTAACCCCGGAATCAAGGGTGAACTTGTTCCAAGAGGATCTTCAAAATCATTTATAGCAGAAAGACCTTATGGGATGGTTCCAATTCCTGGTGGATCTTTTGTAATGGGTATGGCAGATCAGGACTTTGCGAGTACACCGGAAAAAGCAATGCCAAAAACAGTGACCGTTTCTTCCTTTTTTATGGATGAGACAGAAGTTACAAACGCAGAATATCGTGTTTTTATCAATGCTGTTAGAGATTCAATTGCCAGAGGCTTATTAGCTGAAGCTGCTGGAGAAGGTGGAGGAGAAGAAGGCGGAAACGGCGGGTCTATTGCTGACTATGCTTATGCTTCTAAAAAAACTGGAGAAGATGCAAGTCCTTATCAGAAATTTTTGGAATCTCAGGGTGGTAGAGATGGTTACGATGAATCTAAAAAATTAGATAAAAAAGTACCATTAACTTATAATACTTCAGCTTATCCGGATGAGAAGTATGCAGAGGTTTTAGAATCTATGTATTTACCTGCTGAAAAGAGAATCAATAATGAAAGAATCATTGATTGGTCCAAGATTAAATATAATTATCAGTGGGAAGATGTTGCTTCTGCGGTAAAAGATAAAGATAGAGGAACAAAATATCTTAAAAAAGAAAGTATTGCCGTTTATCCAGACACCACAGTTTGGGTTAAGGATTTTAACTACGCTTATAACGAACCTTTGTTTGATCAATATTTTTGGCATAATGCTTATAAAGAATATCCTGTTGTTGGTGTAACTTGGGATCAGGCTAGAGCTTATTGTGATTTCAAAACTAAAATCAAAACAGATTATAACAACAGCCTTAAAAAGAAAAAGCAAAAAGCTATGAGATTCCGTCTTCCAACAGAATCTGAATGGGAATATGCTGCAAAAGGGGGAATCCAAAATGCTACTTATCCTTGGGGAGGACCTTATTTGCAAGATGACAGAGGTTGCTACTTAGCCAACTTCAAACCTAAAAGAGGTACTTATATTGAAGATGAGAAAAAAGGAACTTATACTTACACAGGTCCTGTGAAAAAATTCCCTAAAAATGGATACGGATTGTATGATATGGCAGGAAATGTTGCAGAATGGACAGAGTCTCCTTACAACAACTCAACTTACGAATTCTCATCAACTTTAAATCCATATTTATCTAACCAGGCTTACAGAGAAGTTAAGAAAACTGTAAGAGGTGGTTCTTGGAAAGATGTAGGTTATCTATTGATGACTGGATACAGAGATTGGGAAAGAAAAGATTCTGCAAGAAGTTATATCGGGTTCAGAACAATCCAGGATATTCCAGCTGGAGCAGGTAAATTCACGAGAAAAACAAAATAAATTATAAAATAAACTAACTTTTACTAACTAACTAAAAATTGAAAAAATGTTTAAAACTAAAGAATCAATAACTAACTTTGTTTATTCGTTTGGTGCAGCTATCGTAATCTTAGGTGCTTTATTCAAAATGACGCACTGGCACGTAGGACCTATTACTGGTAACGTAGCACTTGCTGCAGGTTTGATTACTGAAGCAATCATCTTCTTGTTCTTCGCATTCGATCCACCAGTAAAAGAAGAGCATTATGCTTGGGAAAACGTTTACCCAGAATTATTGGATGAGTCTGCTGAGAGACAACCAAGAAAAGTTGTTGCTAAAGTAGAAAATAAAGAATTGGAAGTTTCATTATCCGACAAGCTTGACAAAATGTTAGTTGATGCTAAATTAGACGTAAGCTTATTCGAAAGATTAAGAGGTGGAATTGATAAATTTTCTTCTTCTGTAGATCAAATCAACCAAACTGTAGATGTTTCTGCTTCTACTCACAAATATAACGAGCAATTGAATCTTGCCGCTTCTCACCTAGAGAGCATGAATGCTTTATATGCTTTACAATTGGAACAAGGACAAAAGCAGTCTGAGTTCAGCAAAAAATATGTTGAAGATATCCAGAAATCTGCAGCACAATCAGAAAAATTCAATGAGGAATTACAAGGTTTAACTTCTAATCTTAATAGCCTTAACAGAGTTTACGGTGGTATGCTTAGCGCAATGAAGTCTTAATCCCTATCATTTTAATTATTGTTTAACATTTAAATTATTGTATTAAAATGGCAGGAGGTAAACAGACACCACGTCAGAAGATGATTAACCTGATGTATTTGGTTTTCATTGCGATGCTTGCAATGCAGATCGATCAGGAAATCATCAGATCATATAAAGATACCAATCAATCATTAACTGATACCAGACTTACAGTTCAGGACAAGAATGATAAGATTTTCAAAAAGACTTTAGAGGCTAAAGCTGTTTCTTCACCAGAAACATATGGTCCATTGTTAGACCAGTATAAAGGCTTAGAAGGAAAAACTAACGAACTAGTTAATTTTATCGAAGACCTTAAAACTAAAATGAGCACCGAAGCTGAGTATAATCCTACTCTGGCTGTTGAAGAAAGTTTTACTGCTCTTAACAATACTGAGCCGGCTACTAATAATTTCTTTAAAGATGGTGATGAAAAAAATCCATCTAAAACAGCTACAGATCTTCAAGCTAAGATTAATGGCTTAAGAGATTTTATTGTAAGTTCTTTCGGAGCTAATCCTCAATTGAAAGATGTTGCTGAAAGAGCTAAGAAAACACTTGTCGCAGATTTTCCTAAGGGAGATAAAAGAGCTGCAAAAGGGTGGATCCAGTATAAATTTTATAACCAACCATTAGTTGCTGCACTTTCTAACTTAGAAGTTATACAGTCAGAAGCTAGAAACTTGCAGTCAGATGCAATCACTTCTATGCTTCAGGAGAAAGTGGATGCTGATATCAAATTTGATGCTTACGAAGCTTTAGTATCTGGACCAAGTTCAGTTATGAAAGGTGAACCAGCTCAAATTAAAGTGGCGATCGGAACTTTTGCTAGTTCAGTTCCTGGTTTATCAATCACTGGAGCGCAGGTTGTAAATGGACAAGGGGTTATTACTCCTAATACAGGTTCTACTGGAGAGCAGAAGTTCCAGGGAACTATTACATTCAATGACAAAAACGGAAAAGCACATTCACTTCCATATGCTCATACACTTAATGTCGTTTCTGGTGCAGAAGCACTTAAAGAGCAAAGTGGTGCAATCTTAGCAGCTGATAAGATGAATGTTCTTTATAGAGGACTTTCTAACCCTGTTTCGGGGTCAATCCTGGGTGCAGATCTTAGTGCAACTACTTTATCAGCAGCGGGTGCATCTGTAAGCGGAAGTAGTGGAAAATGGAATGTTACACCTGGTGCTGGTAATGAGGTTACACTTACAATTGCTGGAAAATCACCAAGTGGAAAAACAATTTCTCAGCCTTTCAAATTTAGAGTTAAAAATATCCCTCCGCCAAGAGGTGAAATTAGAGGTAAGGGTTATGATGTAATGCCTGCCAACATGATTTCAAAACAAACTTTAACAGCTACACTTAAAGATTTTGATTTCCCAGTTTCGTTTAATGTGGTAAGCTTTAAAGTTAAAGTACCTGGTAAGGCAGTAATGTCTGTAAACGGAAGTTCATTAGCACCAGTAGAGTCCTTAACAAAAGGTCTAAGATCTGGAGATAACGTAGCAATCTTTGATGTTCAGGCAACAGCTCAAGGATTAAGCGGAGTAGTACTTCCTAATATCAGCGGTGTAGTTATTAGTGTACTATAATTAAAAAAAGTTTTATCTGATTGATTTTATATTTCAATACTTATTATGAAAAAGATTATATATAGTTTAATTTGTCTTTCCTCAGCAATGGCTTTTGGACAAAACAGCATTCTGAATGCTAATTCTCCTCAGACATTCAGAGAAGATCGTGAGATCAAGAAAGATAGTATAACACCTCTTAAATATGGATTTATAGAAGATAAAGACATTTTGAGAAGTATGGTTGTATGGGAAATTATTGATATGAACGATAAAATCAATCAGCCTTTCTATCATAATGCTGATGGCTTGGTTTCTCAAAACAAGTCTCTTTATCAAATCTTATTAGATGCTGTTAATTCAGGTAAAATAAAAGAAGTTTATTCTGGTGATGATTTTACAACTAGATTAACCCCGGAAGGTATTGCAGCTGCTACATCTGTTCCAATGGTCGATGATTATTTCACAGAAATAATGAATGCCAATAAGATTGAAGATGCAGAAGCTCAAAGACTTTTAAAATATTTTACTTCTCTTAAAGGTGCTGGTAATAAGCAAGTTGATGGGATGTTTATGAAATATTCTACCAGACTTGCCGATGTTTTGGAGTATAACGGAGCTGCTCAGCCTGCCGCTACTGAAGAAACTGTAACTACAGGAAAAGGTAAAAAGAAAAAAACGGTTAAGAAAACAACCAAGGCTCCTTCTATAGAACCTGGAACGATGCTTGTTAACTTAGACGGTTCTTGGTATAAAATCAAAAAAAGTGATGTTGAAGCTAACGTTGGTTTTTCTGAAACTAAAACTGAGAAAGTTAAAGCGCTTAAGCTAATGGGAATGTGGTATATCGATAAAAGAGATACTCAGTTAAGATATAGACTTCTTGGAATTGCTGCTATGGGTGAAGATCCTAACTCCGCGATTTTGAAAGCTGAAAGAGCTAGACAAATGCAGGAATCAGGCGCTCCGGTTGATCCATCTATCCTAAATGAAGCTAGTGATTTAATCGATCTTTTCTGGATCTATTATCCGGATGCTAGACAGGTTTTAAGCAGTAATTATATCTTTAATGCTAAAAACTCTACATCTGATATCACTTTTGATGATGTTCTTAATGCAAGAAGATTTTCATCAGTAATCTACAAAGCGGATAATGGCTTAGGAAGAGGTGGAAGTGGTATTATTGACGAATACATTCCAAATGATGCAGAAGGACAATTGGAAGAAAGCGACAGAATCAAAGCACAGATTCTTCAAATGGAAAATGATATGTGGAATTACTAATATTTCTCATAGCCCAAATAAAAAAACCTGAGTATCTTTACTCAGGTTTTTTATTTTATGGAACACGTAGATTATATCATCGTTGGAGCTGGATATGCGGGAGTTTTTTTTGCTCATCAATTGATTAAGGAAAAGAAATCTTTCAAGATTTTTTATGATGAAAATATCTCCGCTTCTCAGATTTCTGCCGGCGTTTGTAATCCTGTTATTCTGAAGAGATTTAATACATTTTGGAAGTCTCAACAACAAATTGATTATCTGAATGTCATCTTCAAAGAAATTGAAGCTTATACTTCCAAAAATTATTTGATTGATGAAAATGTTGTTCGGATTTTTCATAATGATTCCGAGAAAGTGCAATGGACCAAAAATTCTCAGAAAGAAGATTTGAGGTCTTATCTTAACCCGGATTTTATAAAATTAGTGTCTGTTGAAAATTCTTTCGGAGCTGGAAAGGTCAATCAATCCTGCAGAATTGATGTTTCTAGTTTCTTTACAGATATATTGAATTATTTAGAAGACAACAATTATTTAATCAAAGAAAAATTCGATCATCAATTAATTGATACTGCAAACAATTCGTATAAAAATTTCACATTTAAAAATCTTATTTTCTGCGAAGGTATTGCAAGCAACACTAATCCATTTTTTAGTAATGTTCCAATTCAACCCAATAAAGGCCATTGTTTGAAAGTTAAGTTAAATAAAGTTCCAGACTCATACATTATTAAGAAAAAGCATTTCTTATTTAATCTTCAGAATGATGACTATTACTACGGTGGAACTTATGACCGTTTTGATAAAACTAATAATATCAATGATGAATCAGTCGAAGAATTAAAATCAGGACTTCAGGAAATTTATAAAAATGACTTTGAAATTCAGGATATCAATGTAGCCTTTCGTGCGACGGTTGCGGACAGAAGACCAATTTTAGGAAGGCATCAGAAATATCAGAATTTCTACATCTTTAATGGGTTGGGAGCAAGAGGTGTTTACAACGGAAGTTATTTTTCTAAAGTACTGTTTGATTTTATAGAGAATAATTTGAATCTTGAATCTGAAATTGATGTTAAAAGATTCTATTAATTTTTTAACGTATTTTAAATTATACTAATTTGGTCAAAATTGAATGAATTGTTAAATTTGTACCTGATTACATTGAATGATGGAGAACGAACTAAAAAAAACTTACCAGAAACTTATAGATGAAAATATTGAATCAAAATCGATAGAAGAAGTTCTGGAGATTCTGACAAATACTTTTCCCAATGAAGTTTGCTTTTCAACAAGCTTTAGTTTCGAAGACCAGGTTATCACAGACTTTGTCAAAAATTCTAGAATCCAGGTTTTCACACTAGACACAGGTCGACTATTCGAAGATACTTATAACACTTGGAATTTAACCAAATCTAAGTATCAACTACCTATCAAAGCCTTTTATCCAAATCCGGAAGAATTAGAACCTTTCATCCAGGAAAATGGACCGGATTCTTTTTACAGGTCTGTAGAGAATCGTAAAACTTGCTGTGAGATAAGAAAAGTTCATCCACTGAAAAGAGCTCTGAAAGGCAACAAAATCTGGATTACGGGACTCAGAGCAGAGCATTCAGTCGCAAGAGAAAATCTTTCTCAATTCGAATGGGATGAGTCGAACCAGATCATCAAGTATCATCCAATCCTATTCTGGACAACGGAACAAGTAAGAGATTACATTAAAAAAAATAATATTCCTTATAATGTTTTGCACGACAAAGGGTTCGTCAGCATTGGTTGTGCGCCTTGTACGCGTGCTATTCAACCAGGCGAAGATTTTCGTGCGGGTCGCTGGTGGTGGGAAGATGCCAGCAAAAAAGAGTGTGGTCTCCACGTTCACAAATAACAATTAATAAAAATTAAAATGTCAAAATATCATTTGGATTATCTGGAGCAGTTAGAATCCGAAGCCATCCATATTTTCAGAGAAGTCGCTGGTCAGTTCGAACGTCCAGCTTTACTTTTCAGTGGAGGGAAGGATAGTATTACGCTCGTTCATTTGGCACTAAAAGCTTTTCGCCCGGGTAAATTTCCTTTTCCATTGGTTCACATCGATACAGGTCATAATTTTCCCGAAGTTCTGGAATTTCGTGACCAATTAGCTGAGCAGATTGGAGAAAAACTAATTGTAAGAAAAGTAGAAGACACTATTAAAGAAAAGGGTTTGAGAGAACCAAAAGGAAAATTGCCGAGCAGAAACGCATTGCAAACTTTTACACTTTTGGACACGATAGAAGAATTCGAATTCGATTGCTGCATCGGCGGCGGAAGACGCGATGAGGAAAAAGCCAGAGCCAAAGAACGTATTTTCTCTGTTCGTGATGATTTTGGGCAATGGGATCCAAAACTTCAGCGCCCAGAACTTTGGAATACCTACAACGGGAAAATCCACAAAGGAGAACAGGTACGCGCTTTCCCAATCAGCAACTGGACAGAATTGGATGTCTGGAATTATATCTTGAAAGAGAATATCCAATTACCTTCAATTTACTTCTCACACGAGCGTGAGGTTCTTAATTTTGATAACCAATTCATCGCAATGAACGAGTTTGTTAATCTTGATGAAAACGATGTCGTAACCAAAGAAAAAGTTCGCTACAGAACGGTTGGTGATATGACTTGTACCGCAGCAGTATTATCTGAAGCGACCAATCTGGAACAAGTGATTGCCGAAATTATCACGACCAAAACCAGCGAACGAGGCGAAACAAGAATAGACGACAGAACTTCGGAAGCCGCAATGGAGGACAGAAAAAAAGCAGGTTATTTTTAATTATTAATGATGAATTATGAATGATGAATGATGAGATTGGGAAAAGTTTCTCAAAATCATTTATCAAGTATCAATTATCGATTATCAAAACAATGGACATATTAAGATTCATCACTGCAGGAAGTGTAGACGACGGAAAAAGCACACTGATAGGCAGATTATTATACGACAGCAAAAATATTCTGATAGACCAATTAGAAGCTGTAGAACGCGCAAGCAAATTCAAAAATGATGGCGAGCTGGATTTGGCTTTGCTGACAGACGGTTTAAGAGCCGAACGCGAACAAGGAATCACCATCGATGTGGCTTACAAATATTTCTCGACGCCGAAACGTAAATTCATTATCGCAGATGCGCCTGGACACGTTCAGTACACCCGAAATATGATTACAGGAGCCAGCAATTCCGATTTGATTATTATCCTGATTGACGCCAGAAACGGAATCATCGAACAAACCAAAAGACATTCGATTATTGCATCATTACTCAATATTCCGAATGTTGTAGTGGCGATTAACAAACTGGATTTGGTTAATTATTCCGAAGACATTTTTAACAATATAAAAAATGACTATTCAAAAATGGCAGAACAGCTGTCTTTGAATAATGTCGTTTATATTCCAATTTCGGCTTTAGATGGTGACAATATCGTTGATAAATCTGAAAACCTGAATTGGTACGACGGAAAAACTTTATTGGATTATCTGGAGTCTGTTGAATTAGAAAACAACATCAATCTGGATAAAGCTAGATTTCCTGTTCAGTACGTGATTCGCCCTCAGACAGAAGAACTCCACGATTATCGTGGTTATGCAGGGAAAATCTCCAGTGGAATCTACAAAGTTGGAGATTCGGTGACGATTTTACCTTCCGGAACCGAGAGTAAGATTTCATCCATTGAAATCAACCAGCAAAAAGTAGAAGAAGCTTTTGCGCCTCAAAGTGTGATTTTGCATTTGGAAGACGATGTAGATATCAGCCGTGGCGATTTGATTGTAAAATCCGACGACCTTCCAAAAATTGAACAGGAATTAGAAGTTCTCGTTTGTTGGATGGGTGACAAACCTTTGAAATCCAGTTCAAAATATCTGATTCAAAATAATACGACGCAAGTCAAAGTGGTTATCAAAGAAATTGACTATAAACTCGATGTCAATACTTTGGAAAAACAAGAAGTTGAGCAAGTTTCCCTAAACGAAATTGTAAAATTAAAATTGAAAACCGCAAAACCTTTGGCTTACGATTCTTACAAAGATTTGGCTTCCAATGGTGGAATTATTTTCATCGATGAATCGAGTTTTGTAACAGTTGGCGCAGGATTGATTCAATAATTTTAAATAAAAAAGACTTTGACATCAAAAATTTCACTTCCGGTTTTCATCAACGCATCGACTAACAAAATCCTGATTGTCGGCGGTGGAAAATTAGCTTCTGAACAGCTCAATGATTTGATGCAGAATATTCCGGATGCTAATATCAGCGTTCTTGCCAAGAGACTTTCTGATGATATCAAAAACCTTTTGCTGGAAAATACGTCGGTCAGGATTATTAATGAGGATTTTGATGATTCATATTTAGAAATTGCAGATTTGTTCATTGTGGCTACAGAAGATTCTGCGCAGGACCAGCTGATAATCAATAAAATCAAAGAGAGAAAAAATTTATATTTCGCTCCGAGTCTTCCTTCGGATAACGATTTTTTCTTTCGGGGGAATAATGATTCGCAAGAGAGAAAATCTCTTTTCATTATTAATGGCGAAAAGAAATGGCGAAGAATCGCAACTATATTTTTCTGGGCATTTGTCGTTTTGCTGATAGGAAATATAGTGTCATTTTATATGGGATTCAAAGATTTAGAAGTTGCTTATCAATATCTAAATGCCAACACAGACGAACGATTTTTCTGGTTGTTTTTGGTCGGATTTTTAGCACAATTGATTGATGGAGCACTGGGAATGGGCTATGGTGTGACTTGTACAGCGGCATTGTTGTATATCGGGATTCCTTTGCCGGCAATCAGCAGTAGTATTCATACAGCAGAAATGTTTTCCAGCGGCGCTTCCGGATTTAGTCACTATAAATTTGGGAATATCAATAAGAAATTATTCAAGAATATTTTGATTCCGGGTGTAATAGGTGCAATTTTAGGAGCATTATTGCTAGCTTATTTCGGAGAAAAATATTCCGGAATTATCAAACCGATTTTAGCCACCTACACCTTCATTCTTGGAATAAGAATTTTGTTTAATGCATTCAAGAAAAATAAAAAACGCAAAAAGACGAAGAGAGTCGGCTGGTTAGCTGGTGCAGGCGGTTTCTTGGATTCCTTTGGAGGTGGCGGTTGGGGACCATTGGTAACATCAACTTTAATTTCAAAAGGAAAAACGCCACGTTACATCATCGGAACTGTGAGCCTTACTGAGTTTTTCGTAACCTTTGCCAGCGCTCTGACATTCTTTTCAGTTATCGGAATCAGCCATTGGCAATTGATTACCGCTTTGATTTTAGGTGGTATTCTTGCAGCTCCAATTGCAGCAAAACTAGCAGGAAAATTACCTTTGAAGGCAATGTTTATCGGAGTAGGATTAATGGTAATTATCTGGAGTCTCAATGTTTTGTTGAAAGCTCTGCATCTTATCTGATTCTTTAGATAAATGTCAAAACCAAAGCAATTACCAATCCAATCGCTGTGAAAACCATTCCGCGTTTGAAAGCTTTGGTCTTAGGATTAAACATCCAGAAACTAGAAATTACAAAGAAAAATAATGAAATTCCGAAGAATGTATTCAGTGGAGATAGTGTGTCTTTGGATTGAGACTTGTGAAGTTTCGTCATTTTGTCTAAAACGAATGGTAATTCTTTCTTAGAATATTTTGCTTCACCAGTTTTGATATTATAAGTTCCTTGTTTGAAAAACATTACATCGCCTTCAGTTTTTTCAACCTCAAAACCCTTGATTTTGATTTCTTTTCCTAATTTTTTCTCATCCAGATTAGCCTCGAATTTCTTCTCATAACTTTTTTCTTTTTTCAAAAAATCTGTATCTCTGTAAACCAACAAAACGCCACTGATAGCATAAACAGCCATTATTCCAGCCAAGAAATACCCCAGATATCGGTGTGTGATTCTCATAAACGTTTTTGTATCCTTGATTTTATCCATTTTTATATTTGTTTTTTTTAATTTGAAAAAGTGGAGACAAATGTATGACTCCACTTTTATTTTTAGAAATTTGATTTGATATTTATTAAAGTTTATATGTCAAAGTCATATAATAGTTTCTTGGCATAATCGGATTCACTGAATAATTCTCGTGAACATTATAATTTAAAACATTGAATGCGTTAGCTAATTTACCTTGGATAAGGAATTTTTTGTAGTGATAAGCAATGCTAAAATCTACTTGAGTGAAACCTGTCAATGGAATCATTCTATCTGTTTTCTGATTTCCGTTCTCATCTTTTTGGTTGTTCCATCCTCCAAACCTACTTCCGGTATAAAATGCAGTTGCACCGATTTTAAGACCTTTCACATATTTGTCAAAAGTATAGAATACAGAAGCGTTTGCAGTATTGAGAGGCGTTCTTACAATTCTTTCACCTTCGATAAAGCTGTTGAGTGTATTCGGAGTTTTCTGGTAAGTCATATAATTATAAGAATAGCCTGCTATAACAGATAGATTGGCAAGAGGATTTCCAGTGATGTCCACTTCCACACCTTGGCTTCTCGTTTTTCCAGTCAGTTCTTTGATATTGGTGTTTGTGTTTACTCTTCCATATTCATCGAATGGTGCTGTCTGAGCCAGATTACTGTTGTCGATTTGATAAGCAGTAACATTAAAAGCTAACGTGTTGTCCAAAAGATTCTTCTTCAATCCTACTTCCCATTGATCAATGATAGATGCTGGAAGAGCTTTGTTATTGATGTCATTTCCAGTATTCGGCGTAAAGGAATTAGAATAACTGGCAAATGTTGTAAAACTGTTATTCCATTCGTAGACAAGACCAAATCTAGGAGAAAATGCACTCTGTGAAAATAATTGTCCACCAGATTTTTTATGGTCATAATAAGTCGTCGTCAAAACAGGTCTGTTCTCTAGATAAGACCATCTTACACCCACCAGAACTTTGAATTTTTCTGTTACCGAAATCAAGTCCTGAAGATAGAATCCAATTCTTCTCGTTGGTGTTCTTATCAGGTCTCTTTTTTTAGTTTCCAAAACATTGCCGCTTGCCCAGCTTGCTTCGTTACTTAGATATATTTTATTGTCTTCGGTATTACCATTGGTTCCATATTTTACCGTTGAATCTTTATCTGGTGTCCAGATACCATCATTTTTCAAATAAGAAAATGTATAGACATCGGCTTGCAGATAATCAGCATCACCACCAAATAATAATTTATGTTTCAATCGTCCTGTATTGAACTCACCGTTAAGATTGATTTGTACGGAAGCATAATTTTGTTCCTGATAATTTTTAGCAGCTGTTCTTTCCCAGTAATAATCACTCTTTGTCGTGTCATACATCCACTGCATTCTTTCGCCTCCAAAAAAGTCTCTTGTGTAATTCTGGTAAGAAGCCACGGCATTCAGCGCCCATTTTTGATTGAAAGAGTGATTTAACGTTACTGTAGACGTTGCCATTTGGTTGATTTGATTCTGCCAGCTAATGCCTGGGTTTTCTTTGATGCCCAGCAAATTGTTGATGATAGACTTGGATGTCTTTGGGACAAGAACTAAGGTTCCGATTCCAAAATCAGGCGTGAATTCCTGTTTCAAGTAATCACCTTCTACAATCAACTGTGTTTTATCTGATAGGTTGAAAAGAAAACTTGGATTGAAATAATACTTTTCGCCAGTAACACCGTTTCTGAAACTCTCCTTGTTTTCATAAGCGCCATTAACACGAAAAGCCGCTGTTCTACTTAGAGAGTCGTAATAATCTATTGCTGTTTTATAATTGTTCCAGCTTCCGACACTAGCTGCAATGGTTCCGCCTTCTTTAAAGAGTGGTTTTTTAGTAATCATATTCAATATACCGCCTGGCGCAATATTTCCATATAAAATAGCCGCACTTCCTTTCAGCACTTCAACTCTTTCCATTCCCGAAACTTCTGGAAAAATACCGCTGTTGACACGAGAACCATTTTTATAAATATTCTCATTACCAAATGTATAGCCTCTTGCTCCAAAACTGTCCTGTGAGCCACCTCTAGCGGAAGTAATATACATTCCGTTAACATTTCTCACGACATCTGATAATTGCTGTGCTTGTTGTTGCTCGATGATTTCGTGGGTCACAATAGCTGTGGCCTGCGGATTTTCCATCACATCGAGGTTGGACTTGGTAGTGAATGTCTTTGCCTTATTAGGATTTCCTGCTTTATGGAGCTTGACATCTTCTATGGTTCTTACATTCAAAGAATCAGTTTTTGCCTCCTGAGCGTAACCAAAAACAGATAGTGTGATAAGACCTAGTACAACAACATTTTTTCTCATAGTTTATTTAGAATATTTAAAAACTGGGCAAAAGTATAAAATGTATCATTACCTACTCAGTATTATTTTAAATAATTCTAAATAATGAAGTCTGATTGATTTAATTATATGTAAATCAATGTTTTATAATATTATGATATTTATCAATTATTCCTGAAGCTCCAACCAACGCATTTCAAATTCTTCAAGTTTTTCTGATATTGTTTCAAGTTCCGAAGATAGTTTTGAGATTTTATCGTAATCAGATTCGTTGTTGAGTTGCTCTAGAATCTCAGCTCTTTTTTCTTCCAATTTTGGCATTTCTTTCTCGATAGTTTCCAGCTCACGTTGCTCTTTGAAAGATAATTTCTTTTTACTTGGTTGAGTTGTAGCAATAGTAGGCGTTTCTATTTCTTTCGGAGCTTCAACCTTTTCAACTTTCAGAGTTTCTGCTTTTGGATTTTTATCCTCTGATTTCAAATGTTCACGATATTCAGAAAAATTCCCGACAAACTCTTTGATTTTTCCTTCACCTTCAAAGGCCAAAACGTGACCCACAATTCTGTCCATAAAATAACGGTCGTGCGAAACAATAATCAAACTGCCTTGAAAATTCTGTAAAAAGTTTTCTAAAACTGTCAACGTTGGCAAATCCAGATCATTTGTGGGCTCATCAAAAATCAGGAAATTCGGATTTTGATAAAGAATATACATTAAATGCAGACGACGTTTTTCTCCCCCAGACAATTTGGAAATCGGAGAATATTGCGTCTGGTCATCAAACAAGAATAATCTCAAGAACTGAGAGGCCGATATGGTTTTTCCATTAGCCAAAGGAAAATTTTCTCCAATTTCTTTGATGAAATCAATCACTCTTTCGTCTTCTTTGTATTGCAAACCTTTCTGAGTAAAATATCCGAATTTAATCGTTTCCCCAGTTTCAATTTCTCCTGAATCTTTTGGCTCAAAACCTTGGATGATATTCAGTAAAGTGGACTTTCCAGCACCATTTTTTCCAACAATTCCAACTTTTTCACCTCTTTGAAATTGATAAGAAAAATCTTTGAAAAGGACTTTTTCACCAAAGCTTTTGTTGATGTTTTTCAATTCAAGAATTTTATTTCCCAATCTTTTCATCTCGAAATCCAATTCTAGAGCTTGTTTTCGGGTATCGGTTTTCGCGATTTTTTCGGTTTCGTAAAAATCATCTTGTCTCGATTTGGACTTTGTAGTTCTCGCTTTCGGTTGTCTACGCATCCATTCCAGCTCCTTTCTGTATAGGTTTTGCGCTTTATCAATCGTTGAGTTCAGATTGTCCTCACGAATCATTTTGTTCTCAAGATAAGTCGCATAACTTCCGTTGTGGAGGTAGAGATTTCCGTCTTCCATTTCCCATATTTTGTCACAAACGGCATCTAAAAAATAACGGTCGTGCGTTACCAAAAGCAATGTAATTTTCGCTTTACTCAGATAGTTTTCCAGCCATTCTACCATTTCCACATCCAAGTGGTTGGTCGGTTCATCCATAATCAATAAGGTATGGCGATGTTCAGCTCTGGTTTCTGTCAAAAGTTTTGCCAATGCAATTCTCTTGATTTGTCCACCGGAGAGCGTTCCCATTTTCGCTTTCAAATCTGTGATTTTAAGCTGAGAAAGGATTTGTTCCATTTCGTTTTCCAAATCCCAAGCCTTATGGATTTCCATCTCTGCCAAAGCCGCTTCCATATCATCCGGGTTTTCAGAAGTCAATGCATGATGGTATTTTTTCAAAGCTAAAATTGGAGCAGAATCCAAAGTCATCATAAATTCCTCGACAGACAATTTCGGGTCAAAATCAATTTCCTGGTCAAACAAAACGACCTGAATATCTTTGTTGATAACCGTAGTTCCACTATCCGCGATTTCCTTTCCCATCAGGATTTTCAGAAGTGTAGACTTCCCGCTTCCGTTTTTGGCAACAATTGCGATTTTGTCACCTTCGTTCACGTGGAAACTGATATTTTTAAATAAAACTTTGACGCCGTAAGATTTGCTCAGATTTTCTGCAGAAACGTAATTCATTGTATGGTTTATAACGATTGGCGAAAATACGAAATTGAAAACCGAATATCCCATAAACTCCATTAATAAAACAATTTTTTGGGCAGCTTTATCCGTCTTCCGCTCCCAATCTTTTCACTCCACTTCGTTGCGTAAAAAGGATTTCCGCTCAAGCCGGGCTGCTGCGATTCAGTGTTCAGTTATAATTGTTTATTATTAGAAATCATTTTTAACTTTTGTTTAGATTATTAAAAAAAAATTCAGAAGTTTGTTTTTCAATTAAACCTATGAAAAAACTCAACTTTCTTTTCGTATTTTTTATTTACGTAGTTTCTCAAGCGCAACTTATTTCAGGAACAGTTTTATCCAAAGGTGACAATCAACCAATTCCTTATGCTAAAATCGGAATCCTGAATAGTAATTATGGTGTTCAGGCGGATGAAAACGGAAAATTCGAAATTCAGTTGGAGAAAGTCAGTAAAGACAAAGAGCTGATAGTTGTTGTGGGCGGATACAAACAGTTCAGAAGCTCTGTAGAAGACTTCGTCAAAAGCAATCCTCACAATATTTATTTGTACGAAAAGGTAACCAATATCCAGGAAGTTGTGTTGACGCCTCAAAATTATAAAGAGAAAAATCTAGGAGTCAACGCTAAATCAAAATCCTTAATGTTCACGCCAAATATGGAGAAAGGGAATTCGGTGGTAGAGGAAACTGCGGTAGAGTTCAGTTCCAACAAGCGATTGAAAATTAATAAAATCAATATGAATTTTTCCAGATTCGAATCCACGATGCCTATCAAAGTCCGTTACACGATTTACGATGAAAAAGATGGAAAACCGAATAATCTGATTTTGGAAAATGATATTATAGCCACAATTGGAAAAGAAAATTTGAAGGATTCTACATTTTCTCTGGATGTTAGCAAAGAATCGATTTGGTTGGAGGGCAAGTTCTTCGTAGGAATTCAATTCATCGGACAATCCAATGGGAAAGTGGCTTTGAGTGGTGCTTTGTTCAGGTCAGGGTACTACCGTTCTTTCTATGGAAATTGGGAAAAAATTGGTATGGCAGCACCAGCTATCAATATTGATGTGAAAGTTAAAAAGTAGTTTGATTTATTTTTACATTTGACTGAAAATAATTTGTCGTAGGTTTTGCGGATTAAGCAGATTTTGGCGTTTTTAATCTTCTATATCTGTATAATCAGTTAAATACTCTTAAATCAAATGAAAAAAATAATTTCTTTATTAATTCTGTTTGTTTCCACAATATCTTTTGCTCAGGTTTATGATTTTGGTAAAAATCCGGAAGCCGGTAAAGTTCTTCATTTGAAAGACGCAGATATTTATTATGAAGTTTACGGAAAAGGTGAACCACTCTTCTTGCTACACGGCAATGGCGGAAGCATTGATGCTTTTTCCAAAGAAATTCCGGAGCTTTCCAAACATTTTACGGTTGTTGCGATGGACACAAGAGCTCAGGGAAAAAGTACAGACATTTCTAAAGAACCTTTAACTTACATAAAATTTGCAGATGATGTGAAAGCGTTAGCAGACGAATTGAAATTCAAAAAAATTAATATTCTCGGTTGGAGCGACGGCGGAAATACCGGAATTGAGTTCGCTATCAAATATCCGAAAATGGCCAATAAAATCATCACAAGTGGTGCTAATGTTTTTCCTAATGGAGTTGGTGAAAATGAAGTGGAAAATATGAAAAAGGATGCTGATAAAATGAAAGTGGAAAACAAACCAGAACGTGATATCAGATTACTTCAATTGATGATTGATGAACCAAAAATCACCAAAAAACAACTCAATAAAATCAAAGCGAAAGTTTTTGTTGTGGCTGGAGAAAATGATTTAATTCTCCGTTCTCACACCGAATATATCGCAAAAGAAATCCCAAACTCTAAACTAAAAATCTTCAAAGGTGCTTCTCACGGCGTTCCTGTTGAAAGAGCAGAGGAGTTGAGTAAAGATGTGATTGAGTTTATTAAGAAGTAAAAGTAGTAAACGCAAAGACACAATTTTTCTTTACAAATAAATCATAAAAGTCGCAAAGTTATTCAGAGTGAAAAATTTTGTGACTTTTTTATTATTGAAATAAATTCTGTTTGCGACTTTACGATAAAATTAATCTAATCAATCGTCAACATTTTCAACGACCAAAGATTCCCATTATAAATATCCAAATCTACTTTTGAATTAATTCCGTAAACAATTCCGTTTTCTGAAAATTGCCAGAATTGCCATTCATCATCTGGTGAAGGCGTCGGAACATCATTGTAATTGGCTAACCAAAGTGGATATTCATCAAATTCGCCTTCCAGATAATCCTTGTAATAATGATAGTAAGTGTAGATAATCGGTTTTTCGCCGTACGTGTCTTCCATTATTTTTATCCAGACTTTGAGGTCAGAAATCAATTGTTCTTTAGTCTTTTTTCTGGGATTTTTCTCAATGTCAAGAATTGGAGGAAGGTCGCCGGATTCTAACTTCGCAACAGAAAGAAAAGAATTAGCCTGCATCACAGGATCTTCATCAGGACGGTAAAAATGATAAGCACCACGAATCAAATTGTGTTTTTTGGCAGTTTCCCAAAAATGATCGAAGTTTTTATCTAGTTTTCGGTTTCCCATACTTGCCCTTAGAACCACAAATTTCAGAGGAATTGTTCTGTTTCCAATACTCAAGCTGTCCCATTGGATATCTTCTTTTCTTTGATAATGAGAAATATCAAAACCAAAAGTTTGGTTGGCATAAAGTCCAGTAATTTTTTCAATTCTTGTAGCTTCTGCTTCGGTATTCGAAAGTTTTTTGTGTTCAAAGTGCTTTCCAAGATAGTAAGCGAAGTAATAATTGATTTTTTGTCTTAGATAATATCCTGTTCCCAGCAAAGAAATACAAAGTATAATCAAAAGAATCCAACGTTTTTTCATAAAAACGCCTTTCCTTTTTTGATGAATTTTCTTCTTTGTACTGAGATTTGCCTTTGCCATAAGTTTTGCAAAAATATTATTTTTCCTCATCGAAAAGAACGGAAAAATTTATTTTTAAAAATTAAAATATGAATGAATTTTTTTGGCTTATTTTATGCTAATATTGTATTATTAATTTTAAAAACATTCAAAAAATGAAAAAAGGAATTTTGTCATTGTCAGCTGTAATGTTTGTAGCAGTAGCAATGAACGCTCAAACCGTAAAACAAGAAGTTAAAAAAGATGCTAAGGCTGTTGGAAATGCTGTTGAGAAAGGTGCAAAAGCTACAGGAGAAGGTGTAGAAGATGCTGCAAAATGGACTGGAAAAACAGTGAAAAAAGGAGCTAAGGCTACGAAAAGAGGTGTAAAGAAAGGTGCAAAATGGACTGGGAAAACGGTTAAAAAAGGTGCCAACGCAACTGCTGAAGGTGTGAAAGATGGCGCTAAATGGACTGGGAAAACAGCTGAGAAAGGAGCTAAAGCAGTGAGCGATACTTATAAAGATGTGAAAGACGATATCAAGAAAAAAGATTAATCTTCGCAAAAAAGAATTAGAACAACTTCAGCATTTGGAGTTGTTTTTTTGTAACAAAAATGTTCTATTACGAACTAATGATAAAAGATAATCTTAATATTTAACTATCTTCGTTGATATAAATTAAAAATTAAATGAAAAAATTGATTTTGACATTTGCTCTTTCTGTTGCGACAGTAGCAAATCTTTCTGCTCAGACAGCTAAGCAAGTGATTGATAATTATGTAACTGCTTTGGGCGGGAAACAAAAATTAGAATCTGTAAAAACACTTTCTATGAAAAATACCATCAGTGTGATGGGAATGGAAATGGAAGGTAAGACAGTAAAAAAAGATAACAAATTCAAGTCTACGCAAAGCATGATGGGGCAGGAGATGTCTCAGGTTTTTGACGGAGAAAAGGGTTTTGCTAACCAAATGGGACAAAAAATAGATTTCCCTGCTGACCAAGTTGCAAAATTGAAAGATGCAAAATTGATGGATGCACTTGGGCTGAATCCTGAGAAAATGAAAACTGTTGAAAAAAAGCAAATCGATGGAAAAGATTATATCATTTTGTCTTCTGATGACAGCAAGTATTACTTTGATGCAAAAACCAATTTGCTTTGGAAAACAGAAGGCGATAAAGGAACAATGATTATTTCAAAATATGCAGATATTGACGGAATCAAATTTGTGGAAGAAATGTCTATTGATGCAGCCGGACAACAGGTTTCGGTGAAAAATTCTGATATCAAAATCAATCAGCCGGTTTCTGATGACGAATTCAAATAATGGAATTTAACAACAAAATAAAAAAAGGATTCAAAATTAATTTTTGAATCCTTTTTTTATGAAATATTTTTGAGATTTGAAGCTTCAAATCTTAATTAAGAATTATATTCTTTTTCCCATTCTTCGGCAGCTTCACAAAGTGTTTTATAAAAATCTTCTCCGTATTTTCTAATGAGCGGCTCTTTCAGGAATTGATAAATTCTAACCTGTAATTCTTTTCCTAAAGTACAAGCATCATTACAGATTTCCCATTCGTGATAATTCAAAGCAACAAAAGTTTTGTAATCGTTCACACGTATTGGATAAAGATGACAAGAAATTGGTTTTTTCCAATCCACAACGCCGTCTTCATAAGCTTTTTCAATGCCACATTTTGTGGTTCCTTTTTCGTCAAAAATCACATAAGCACATTCGCTGCCGTTGACCAAAGTCGTTACATAGCCACCATCATAAGGATCAATCACCCAAGTTCCTTGTTCCTCGATAGCTTTCACGCCTTCTGGTCTTAGATAAGATTTGATTTTCGGAAAAATTTCGTCAAGAATTGGCAATTCATCCTTATCTAAAGGGGCACCTGTGTCTCCATCTACACAACAAACACCTTTACATTTGGCAAGATTGCAGACAAAACTTTCTGCGAAAACATCTTCTGAAATTAATTTATCATCTATCTGAATCATTCTTCATCCATTTTAATATTGTGCAAAATTAGCAATTTTAAATGCTGCCAAGCAAAAAACAATTATCCAAAGTCCAAATTCCTGCATCCAGTATTTGGGCAAGAAACGTAACATTCTGCTGATAATAATGCTAGAAGGTAAAGCCAGAAGCAAAAGATATTCATAATCTTTGCCCATATAAAAAATGATGGTTATCAATTGAGCAAGGGAAAAAACGAGTACAAAAGTATATTTGTATCTGCTGATAGGGCTTTTTTCATTATAATGTTTGAAGTGGTCAGACAATGAGTATAATAACATCAATGCGATCGGAATCAAAATATATAAAGGATAATAGGAATCCATCATTTCAAACTTTCCATAAAAAGGCAGATAAGTTTTGTCCCAAGTCGTGTAATGAATCAAATACATCAATCCAAAATAACTTAAAACAACCAAAATGATCCCGAATAACAAACGAAAAATATTAAGTCCAATTCTTCCCGATGTTCCAATAATATGAAAAACTACAAAAACTCCCAAAGGCCAGCTCGCAGGAAAAACCAGATAATTAAATGCTAAAATAGAACCAACAAGCATAAAAGAACTTTTTCTAAGTTGGTCGTTTTGGCTTGTTAAAATCAATAAAATAATAGCACTTGTCAAAAATGTAAATGCCAATCCCAGATCAATTGTTCCATCATAAAATGAAGCTACGAAAATCGTGTAAAGAAAAAGTGGAAGATGCGAAAACTGATTGAGTGCAATAGCATTGAATAAAAAATATCCTAAACTGATTCCCATAAATGTAATTATCGATGGGAATATGTCTATGTATTTGAAATCTAAAAGGTTAAGTGATAGAAATATCAAAAACAGGAAACCAATGTAAACCGGAACCGAAAAAATATTGCTTTCTTTAGAAAGTAATCGAAACATTTTTTATAAATTTGTGCAAAGTTAATTTAAAAAAAGAAAAAGATGACATCTTTCTGGTTAGCATTAAGCGCAGCTTTCAAATGGTCTTTCGGTTTTTTTGACCTTACGGCTAATGTTCTGAATTGGATTTTATTCCTAGTAGCTACAGGATTTTTCTGCTATTGGTGTTATATTTTGGTAGTAACGTTGGGAGCCCAAAAAGATAAAGAATATCACTCTCCTACAGAAGGGAAGCACCCTTATTATGACCCAAAAATCTACAAAAACGAAGGTTAAATAAATTGATTATATTTATAAAAAACCCGTCTTGTTATTGCAACGAGACGGGTTCTTTTATTTTTAATCTTTTCTAAATCTCTTGATTCTTAAATATTGTTTATTGTTTCTTGAAAAATTATTCCTCATCGTGACAAGGAACCACCAAAACCGGGATTTTGGATTTTTTGGTAATTTCTTTTGTCAGACTTCCTATGAAAACGTCATAAACACCGCTTCTGCCGTGCGAACCAACTACGATATAATCTGCATTTTTTTCGTCAGCAAATTCCAAAATGGTATCACCAGCAATGCCTTGCTTCAAAATATGGGTGCAGTTTACACCTTGAGAAATCACTTGTTGTTCAAGTCTATTCAATTCTTTTAGCTCATATTTTATTTCGTTTTCTTCCACTTCCGGAAAATATTGGAAACCCATATCGCCAATTACAAAACCAATATCAGAGGCAGCCACGTGAATCAAAGCGATTTCTGCGTTCACATCTTTCGCAAAACTCACGGCGTAATCTACCAATTTATTAGAGCTATCAGAAAAATCTACAGGTAAAATAATTTTTTTCATAATCCTAGGTTTATAGTTTGTTTAAAGCAAATATTTAGCCATTAATAGAATAGGTTGGCTTGATTTTTATCTATTGAATCTTAAGTGAAAATAATTTCTCATTTTCCAGATAAGCTTCCAAAATATCATTTTCAGAAACTTTTCCAACACCTTTAGGAGTTCCTGTGAAAATCAAATCACCAACTCTCAAAGTAAAATACTGTGATGCAAAAGCAATAATATCATCAAAACTGAAAATCATTTCGCTAGTGTTCCCATCTTGAACTTTGTCATTGTTTTTTGTCAATGAGAAATTCAAATTCTGCAAATCATAATTATCTTTTGATACAAAATCCGAAACAACAGCTGAACCATCAAAACCTTTTGCCAATTCCCAAGGCAAACCTTTACCTTTCAATTTTGACTGTAAATCTCGCGCTGTAAAATCTATTCCAAGACCAACCTCGTCATAATGTTTTCCAGCATTTTCTTTCTGGATATATTTTCCGCCTTTCGAGATTTTCAAAACCACTTCCAATTCATAATGAACATCATCAGAAAATTCCGGAATATAAAAATCCGAACCTTTTTTCAACACCGCCGTATCAGGCTTCATAAATATTACAGGGTCCTCAGGAATTTCGTTTCCTAATTCTTTGGCGTGTTCGCCGTAATTTCTTCCTATGCAGATTATTTTCATTAGTTTAAATTTAATTTTAAAACTTAGACTTCAACTGGATTTTAGTAAAAATCTTCTTCGTATAAAGTGGAAAATCTGCGCTTTGAAGCCAACCATAATAACCCAAATCTTTTTGGAAAACTTCTTTCACAATCTGACCTTTGTATTTTCCGAAAGCAAAAATCTCCTGTTCTTTTTCATTAAAATGAATCATTCCAGCCAAATCAGCAAATTTATTCTGAGAAGAAAAATCACTTAACTCGGCAATTTCATTGGGGACATCTTCATATTTTCTAACTTGAGCATCCAGAACTTCGAAAGTTGCCATTACGTCAGCTTCAGCAGAATGCGCATTTTCCAAAGTTTTTCCACAATAGAATTGATAAGCAGCGCCCAGATTTCTAGGTTCTTTTTTGAAGAAAATCGTTTGCGCATCTACGAAACGATGTTTGCTAAGGTCAAAATCTACATCGGCTCTCAACATTTCCTCAGCTAAAACAGGAATATCGAATCTGTTAGAATTGAAACCTCCCAAATCCGAATCCTTAATCATTGCCATTACTTTAGGTGCAATGTCTCGGAAGGTTGGCGCTTCTGCAACATCAGCATCATAAATTCCGTGGATTGCCGAAGATTCTTTTGGAATTGGCATTTCCGGATTCACGCGCCAAGTTTTACTTTCTCGGGAAGAATCAGGATTGACTTTTAGAATACAAATTTCTACGATTCTGTCTTTTCCGATGTTGGTTCCAGTTGTTTCCAAATCGAAAACGCAAAGTGGTTTATGGAGTTTTAAATTCATTTTTTATAGTTTATGATTTTGAATGATAAATTAAATCACTAATAATTTATCATTCATCATTTATAATTAATTAAGTTGTTTTTGGAATATCAGTGAAATCAAAATATAATAGATAATGATTAACGGAATTCCTACTGTTTTAAAAATTAATAAAATCAAAATTCCACCAATTAATAAAGCCAGTTTTGGATAATTATCTTTTAATTGTTTTGATTTGAATTTCATTGCGATCATTTTGATTGGTGAAACCAGCAACCAAGAAGAAATGACGGTGAAAATCAATAAATAGATTTCGTTCTCAAAAAGAAAACTGAAATTTCCGGATTCTTTATAGGCATAAAATAATCCGAAGATTAAAATCGTATTACTTGGTGTATTCAGACCTTTGAAATAATATTTCTGTTCTTCATCCAGATTGAAAATGGCTAATCTTAAACAAGAAAAAAGAGTAACAAAAAAACCTAAATATTTTATCCAAGGAGTAAATTCCGGAAGACCTGTAAAAGTCAAGTGTTCCAATGCGGTAAAAACCGTAAAGCCAGGCAAAAAACCAAAACTCACCATATCCGCCAAAGAATCCAGTTGTCCTCCAAGATTACTGCTGGAGTTCATTGCTCTTGCAATAAAACCATCAAAAAAATCAAGAATCAAGGAAATAATAATACAAATTGCCGTAGTCTGATAATCGCCGGAAAATAAATGAACAATCCCAACACAACCGGAAAAAAGATTCCCTAAAGTAAATGCGTTGGCGAGGTTATTTTTTATGAAATTCATATCACAAAAATAGGAAATTTGTTGGATGATGGGCGACGAAAGCCTGAAGTTTTCATAGTCTTATGAAAAACTTCCATCTTCCAACTTCTGACTTCGAACTTTTCTTAATTTTGCAAAATGAAGAATTTGAGAGGGCAAGAAATTTTTGCCTTGATTTACAGACTTTTTTTAGTTTTTTTCTTTTATCAGATAGCGAGACTTTTATTTTGGATCTTCAACAAAGATCTGATAAAAGTTGAAGGGCTATCAGAATATTTTAAATTATCATATTACGGAACTGCATTTGACACGACTGCAATTCTTTATGTGAATGCGGTTTTTATCCTATTAAGTATTATTCCGATTACAATCAATACAAAGAAAAGCTATCAGAAATTTTTGTTCTATTGGTATTTTATTACAAACGGAATTACTTATTCTTTTAATTTCGGAGATATTATTTATTATAGATTCAGTCAGGCAAGATTGACTTCTGCAGCGATAGAAGTTGGTAAGAATGAAAATAATCTTGGCAGAATTTTTTGGAATGCATTGTTACAACATCCATTTGTTTTTATTTGGTTTGTCATCATCATTTTCGTCTGGATTTTCCTTTACAAAAAAGTGAAAGTCCAGGAAGAAAAACCAAAACAATTGGTTTCTTATTTTATTTCGTCAATTGTTATTCTTTGCATTACTGCAACATTGGTTGTTGGGGGGATTCGTGGCGATTTTAAACATTCTACAAGACCAATTAATTTGGTGGATGCAAATAAACACGTCAGCAATCCGTTGCAAGGGAATCTGGTTCTGAATAGTGTTTTCTCTTTTTTCAGAACATTAAATACTAATAATTTTAAATTGGTTCATTTTGTTGATGAGAAGTTTATTGATAA